>NZ_JAAKTN010000006.1:0-258610 GCF_049174455.1 Aeromonas sp. 601027
CATTCGCCATGCGAGAGTAGGACACTGCCAGGCACCCAATACAAGAAACCCCGCTCATCGAGCGGGGTTTTTTATTGCCTGAAAATTAGCAAATCGCCTGATAATTGTCCCGTTTTATTCCTCTCCCTTTGAATGCCTAGTCTTCCCCGTCGGTTTTACTCATAAAAAACGGTCACAACAGCGTAAAATGGTGCTTTATTTCGTCGGAGATAGCCCATGTTTTGTCCAAAATGCGGCGGTCAAACCCTGCAGAGCGTCAGCCCTAAAGAGTTTCGCTGTGGCTGCGGTTTTCATTTTTTCCAAAATGTGGCGACTGCGGTGATGGTGGCGCTTTGCTGGCAGGACGAGGTGCTGGTTGCGGTGAGAGCGGGCAATCCGGGCAAGGGGTTGCTGGATCTGCCGGGCGGATTTGTCGATCCCGGCGAGTCGCTGGAGGGGGCGCTGGTGCGGGAATTGCAGGAGGAGCTGGGGCTCAATGTCAGCGCCCAACCTTTTACCTATCTTGGCTCATTCCCCAATATCTATCCCTACGATGGCATCACCTATCACACCTGTGACACCTTTTTCGCCATCAAGCTGAGTGAAAAACCGGTCATCCAGCCGGCTGACGATGTGGCCGCCTGTCAGTGGCTGAAGATCCGCGATACCCCCTTGTCCCGCTTTGCTTTCGAATCGACGCGCACCGCGATGGCGCTGCTGCAGCAATCCCCTTTGCAAGCCTGATCCCTGCTGATGATGATGGGGATTGGCAGCGACCATCCCTGTCTCATCCTTGTCCGCTTTTGTCCCGCAGGCGCCATTCGTCAGACGGTGAGTGGTATAGTCAGCAGTGGATCCGGATTCAAGGAGCATATCGTGAAGAAGATAGTTCTCATCTTGCTCGGCATCGCCGTGGCGGCCTTGCTGGCCATAGTGACGTTGATAAGCCTTATCGACCCTAATCAATTCAAGCCCCAACTGGCTGAACAGGTGCGCAAGAGCACTGGGCGTGAACTGGTGATGGCGGGGGAGATTGACTGGCGTTTCTGGCCGAGTCTCGGCCTCTCGCTGGAGAAGGTCGCTCTGCGCAATCCGGCCGGTTTTGCCGAACCGGATCTGGTTCGTTTCGAGCAGGGCGAGGCCTCGGTGGCCCTGTTGCCGCTGCTCTCCCATCGTATGGAGATCGGCAAGGTGACCCTGAGTGGCGCCCATCTCTTTATCCAGACCAAGGCGGATGGCAGCTCCAATCTGAGCGGACTGATCAAAGATGCCGCTGCTGATGCAAGCGAACCGGTCGTCCCCGCAACCCCTGCGCCAACCGCTGATAGCAAGCCCTGGCAGATCAGCTTGCAGGGGGTCGCGCTCTCCCAGGCCAGTGCGCTGGTACAGGATGATCGCAGCGGCACGTCGCTGCGACTGGATCGCCTCGATCTCGATATGGGGCAGCTGGCCACCGGTCAGTGGGTACCCGTGACGCTGGACGCTAAGGGGAGTGCCGACAAGCTCGCTTTCGATGTTAAAGGGCAGACCCAAATCAAGCTGGCGCAGGAGGTGATGGCCAGTGAACTGAAAGACTTGAGCCTTAGTGGCAGTCTGAGTGACCCGTCCCTGCGACTCGACAGTTTCTCCATCAAGGGAGACCGATTGGCCCTTGGTGAGTGGAGCAACCTCACGTTGGCGCTGAAGGGTGCCAAGGTAGAGGGGCAGCAAGCTTCACTGGCTGGCTCGCTGGAAGGAACACTCAAGGGAAGGCTCGATAAAGAGATGAAGCTGGCCGAGCTCTCCGATATGGTGCTGACGGCTGCGCTGGAAGGTGATGCGCTGCCACGCCCGCAGATGAAGCTGAAACTGGCCGGCTTTGCCCGCGCCGAGATCGACAAGCAGTTGATTACCCTGAGTAAGCTGGTGATGAGTGCCGATGAGACGCTGCTGAGTGGTGATGGAACCGTGCAGCTTGGCGCTGTTCCCTCGATCAGCTTCGATCTCAAGGGGGAGAAGCTGGATCTCGACAAATGGCTCGCCAAATCGGCACCGACCACAACCGCACAGGCGAAAGAGGACAAACCGGCGGCCGGTGCTTCCAGTGCCGCTGCAAGTGACAATAAAGCGGTAACCGGCAAGAGCGAAGCACTCTCCGCGGTTGAACCGGATCTGGGTGCGCTCAAAGGTGTGGATCTGGATGGTCGGTTGCAACTTGGCAGCCTGCGCCTGAAAGGGCTGGATCTTGGCGCAGTCGATCTGCAGGTGGCTCTGGCCAAGGGACTGCTGACGCTCAAACAGTTCAGCGCGACCGTGGCAGGCGGTCAGGTAAACGCGAACGGGGTACTCGACGCACGCCAGCAGCCCGCCACCTACAAGGTGCACAAGCAGGTGACTGGGGTGAACATTCGTCCCTTGCTGCAGACTCTGGCCCAGAGCGATCTGCTGGAGGGAAAGGGCGATCTCGATGTGCAGGTGCAGGGGCGTGGTCTCTCCGTGCTGGCACTGCGCAACGGGATGCAGGGCAAGGTGACCTTGAAGCTGAGCGACGGCGCCCTGCATGGCATCAACCTGCCGGAGATGATCCGCGAGGCGCGGGCCACCCTCACCGGCAAGGGGGCCGAGCAGGTGAAGGAGGTGCGCAAGACCGACTTCAGCGCCCTGACCGCCAGCTTCCAGATTGCCGATGGCGTCGCCCGCAGCAACGACATCCAGCTCTTTGCCCCGGCCTTGCGGGTCAAGGGGGAGGGGCAGACTGCGCTGGTGACGGAAAGCCTCGACTTCCTGTTCCTTACCTCCATCGTCGAGAGCAGCAAGGGGCAGGGAGGGAAGGATGTGGATGAGCTCAAGGAGATCACCATTCCGGTGCGGATCGGCGGTCACTGGCAAGCCCCCAGCTACCAGCTCGACGTGAAGGCGCTGCTCAGCAACAACAAGTTGTTGGAGGATAAAGCCCGCAAGGAGGCCGAACGCGGCCTCAAGAAGCTGCTGGGGGACAAGGCCGACAATGAAGCCGTCAAAGGGGTGGCTGACCAGCTGCTCAAGGGCTTGTTCAAATAGCCCCAGCCTTTCGTTTTATCCCCATGCAGAGCCCGCCCCGTGCGGGCTCTTTCTTATTGTGGAGACCGTTCTGTGAGTGTCGTATCGGACTAGGCATTGGCCTGGCAACTCTATAGGGAAGGGCCCGCCTGAATTGCTTCAGGCGGGCCCTTTTTCATTGCCGCTGGCGGGAATTACTCCCCCAGCAGGGTTTGCCAGACGCCGAGGACATGGCTGCGCTCACTCTGCAGCTGATCGTCGCTCACCTTGCGGGAGATCTCCGAGAGGTTGAGGCGATGGCCGAGGTTGCGGATCTCCAGATAGGCCTGCTTCAGCCCCTCCGCCTGCTCCAGCGTCAGCACCCCCGCCATCACGCACTCATCGAAGATGCGCACGTTATCGGACCAGCGGGTGAGGGCATCGGGCTCGCCGCAGGCGTGGGCCAGCACCAGATACTGGGCGATAAACTCGATATCCACCATGCCGCCGGGGGACTGCTTGAGGTCGAACTCGCCAGCCCCCGCCTTGAGCAGGTGATCCCGCATCTTGTGGCGCATCTCGCGCACCTCGCGGGCCAGGGTCGGCAGATCCCGCTCCTTGGCCAGCACATCACGGCGGATACGGGCAAACTCGGCAACGATGGCGTCATCGCCATAGATGGGGCGGGCCCGCACCAGCGCCTGATGTTCCCAGGTCCATGCCTCGTTTTGCTGGTATTGCTCGTAGGCCGACAGCGACGAGACCAGCAGGCCGGAGTCGCCGGAGGGGCGCAACCGCATGTCGATCTCGTAGAGGATGCCGGAGGGGGTGCGGGTGCTGAACAGGTGCAGGATCCGCTGGGCGAGGCGCAGGTAGAACTGGCGGCTGTCGATGGGCTTGCGACCATCTGTGTAGCTGTTGGGGTCGCCGCCGTGCAGAAACACCAGGTCGAGATCAGAGCCGTAACCGAGCTCGATGCCGCCCAGCTTGCCATAGGCCACCACCGCAAAGCCGCGCTGGCCGCTCACCGCCACCTCAGGCGGCACCCCGTAGCGCTCGCTCATCTGGGCCCACGCCTGATTGACTACCTCTTCGGTGATCGCCTCCGCCAGCCAGGTGAGGTGGTCGCTCACCTTCATCAGCGGCAGGGCGCCGGCGATGTCGGCCGCCACGATGCGCAGCAGCTGCACCTGCTTGAACTGGCGCAGTGCCTCCATCTGCTGCTCCACGTCCTCTTCGGGGATGCGCAGCAGGAACTGGCGCAGCTGGGGCTTGTACTGATCGAGCGGGGTGGGGTGATAGAGGTGCTGGGGATCGAGCAGCTCATCCAGCAGGATGGGGTAGCGGGCCAGTTGCTCGCTCACCAGATGGCTGGCGTCGCACAGCCGCACCAGCTGGCGCAGGGCGCCCGGATTTTCCGCCAGCAGCTGCAGATAGGCGCTGCGGGTGAAGATGCGGGTCAGCAGCTCACACACCCGCTCGAACAGGCGGGCAGGTTGCTCACTGGCGACCACCAGCCGCAGCAGCTCCGGCATCAGCCAGTCCAGCGCGATGCGCCCCTGCGGCCCTACCTGACGGCGCTTGTACTCCTCCTTGAAACGCAGCAGCGCGGCGCAGAGCGTGGCGGGCTCGGCCACCCCCTGCGCAGTCAGCAATTTTTCCAGCTCGGCGGCATCGAGCTCGGTGCGCCAGAGATCGAGCCAGAGCTGCTCCAGATGGGCGGGAGCCTCTTTCTCTTCCCCCACCACGGCGGCGAACTCCTGATGGACGGCGGCCATCTCCTCATCCAGATAAGCCATAAAGGCGCCCCAGTCGGCAAAACCGAGGGCGGCGATCAGCCGCTGGCGATCCCGCTCTTCGGTGGGCAGGGTCTGGGTCTGCTGATCGCCGATCTCCTGCAATATGTTCTCGACTCGGCGCAGGAAGCGATAGGCATCCAGCAAGCGATCGCAATGGGCAGATTCGAGGGCGCCACATTGGGCGATGGCGGCCAGCGCTTCGGGCAGGTGACGCACCCGCAGCGCAGGTTCGCGCCCGCCGCGAATAAGCTGCAGCGCCTGGGCGATAAACTCCACCTCGCGAATGCCGCCGGCCCCCAGCTTGATGTTGCCCTCCAGCCCCTTGCGGCGCACCTCGGCGGCGATCATCGCCTTCATCTGGCGCAGGCCGTCGATAACGCCAAAGTCGATATAGCGGCGAAACACGAAGGGGCGCAGCATCTCGGCCAGCTCGACCGCGTGCTCGCATTGGGGGCCCAATACCCGCGCCTTGACCATGGCGTAGCGCTCCCAGTTGCGACCGTGGTGCTGGTAATAATCCTCCATGGCGGCAAAGGAGATGGCGAGCGGCCCCGCATCGCCAAAGGGGCGTAAGCGCATATCGACCCGGAACACCTGACCATCCTGAGTGGGCTGGTGGAGGGCGTTGATGATGCGCTGACCGAGCTTGATAAAGAACTGCTGGTTGGCGAGCTCGCGCCGCCCGCCAACCGTGTAGCCGTTTTCGGGGAAGGTGAATATAAGGTCGATATCCGAGGAGAAGTTGAGCTCGCCACCGCCCAGCTTGCCCATGCCGAGGATAAGCAGCGGTTGCGGGTTGCCATTGCCGTCCATCGGGGTACCCAGCTCGCTGCATTGTTTGGCGTAGAGCCAGTCGCGAGCGGAGCAGATGAGGGCATCTGCCAGTTTGGTGAGATGGATAAAGCTCTCTTCCACTTCAGAGTGGCCCAGCAGCTCGCGCCAGGCGATCACCAGCATGCGGCTGCGGCGGAACTGGCGCAGGATGCGCTTGAGCGCCTCTTCATCGCTCACCTCGGCGAGCAGGGCGGTCAGATCGCGCTGGTAGGCGGGCCAGCGTTCGGAGCACTCCAGATCTCCGGAGGCGAGCAGCTCGGTCAGCAACTCCGGCTGTTTGAAGAGGGAGTCGGCGACAAAATCGGAGAGGCCGAGCAGGGTCAGCGGGGTCTGGCGAACGGGCTCGGGCAGCGAGCCATAGTCGGGGGCCAGCTCGACCAGTCGCTGCCATTGGCGCTCGGCCTGTTCTTGCAGTAGGGGGGAGAAGGCGGAGAAAGAGGGAGAGTGCTGGGCCACGGTTGCCGTCCTTGTGGTTCACGACAGATGGTTAACGACACGAGGTTAACAACGCTGCCGGTTCAAAATGGTGGCTGCCAATCTAGCACTGTCAGGCCCCCGCGTCACAGCGCAGGGGCGAGAAGCATGATCCGGCAAATAAAAATGGGCTCCTTGTCGGGAGCCCATCGGATTGCGCTGGTCATTATCAGTGGCTATCGACCCAGACGAACTTGAGCACGAACAGCAGGGCCACCACCAGCACGCAGGGGTTGATCTCGCGCCAGCGGCCGGTGCCCGCCTTCATCACGCAGTAGGAGATAAAGCCCACGGCGATCCCCTCGGTGATGGAGAAGCTGAACGGCATCATGACGGCGGTCATAAAGGCCGGTACTGCTTCGGTCAGATCTTCCCATTTCACCCGGGTCAGCTCGGAGCACATCAGCACGCCCACATAGATAAGGGCGCCAGCGGCGGCATAGGCCGGCACCATGGCGGCGACCGGAGAGAAGAAGATAGCCAGCAGGAACAGCAGGCCGACCACGATGGCGGTCAGACCGGTACGGCCGCCGACGGCGACGCCGGAGCTGCTCTCGATAAAGGCGGTAACCGAGGAGGTGCCCATGAAAGCGCCGCCTACGGAGCTGACGCTATCGACCATCAGCGCCTGTTTCATGCGCGGGAAGTGGCCCTTGTCATCGGCCAGCTTGGCGCGGTTGGTTACGCCGATCAGGGTGCCGGAGGAGTCGAACAGGTTGACCAGCATAAAGGAGAAGATGATCCCGGCGAGGCTGATATCGAGCGATCCCATCAGATCCAGCTGGCCGAACACCGGTTCGATGCTGGGGGGCATGGAGACAAAGCCCTTGAAGGTGACATCGCCAAACAGCCAGCCCAGACCCGTGGTGACCACGATGGCGATCAGCACGGCGGAGTGGACGCCGCGAGCGGAGAAGATGCAGATCAGGAAGAAACCGAGCAGACCCAGCAGGCAGGGCAGGGAGGTGAGGTTGCCCACGGTCACCATGGTGGCCGGGCTCGCGACCACAATCCCGGCGTTGTGCAGGCCGAGCAGGGCGATCAGCAGACCGATACCGGCGGTGATGCCAACCCGCAGGGTGAGCGGGATGTTGCCGATCAGCCAGTAGCGCACCCGCAGCAGGGTGAGGATCAACAGACCCATGGCACCCCAGAAGATGGTGCCCATGCCCACTTGCCAGGAGTAGCCCATACCTGCAACCACCACGAAGGCGAAGAAGGCGTTAAGGCCCATGGCGGGGGCCAGCGCGATCGGCAGGTTGGCCAAGAGGCCCATCAGGATGCTGCCGATACCGGCGATGAGGCAGGTGGTGACGAACACGGCCTGGGTGTCCATGCCCGCAGCAGAGAGGATCTGCGGGTTGACGAACACGATATAGACCATGGTCAGGAAGGTGGTGATACCGGCGATCACTTCGGTGCGGGCGGTAGTGCCATGGCCTTGCAGGGCAAACAGGCGCTCAAGCAATCCTTGCCCGGCGGCCTGATTGGCAGCTTGGTGTTGTTGATTCATGTTGGATTCCAATAGGTGACGTGAAATAAGCAGCAGGGGAACGGGCTATCCCATCCATGCGGGGTAAATTGCCCTGTTTCTGGCGGTTAAGTAACCAGACTCGTCCTGATACCGTGACAGCGCGCACATTTTTACACAGGCGGCGCCGTTTACAAACCCCGGATCTGCGAAGCAGATCAATGAATAGAGTAAAAATTCAAACGTTTGCTTTTTGAGCATGAAAAAAGGTTCTCAGCAGAGAACCTTTTATCGAAAATTGGAGGCTTAAAGGGTTTTGAAGTAGCGCTCGACCAGCTGGGCCAGCACCGAGTCGAGCCGGTCTTGCACTTCACCCAGTTCACGGCCGAAGCGGCGCAGAAACAGGCTTGCCTGCTCTTCGGTCAGCTTGCGCCCCTCGATAAAGAACTCTTGCTCCGGCAGCTGCTTGTCATAGCGGGGGATCAGCACCCAGCTCACCAGCTCGGGCTCCACGGCGGCAAAAATCTTGGCAGCAGCGGCACAGAAGGTCTCTATATGTGTCTTGCCATCCGGCCCGAGACAACCCGGTTCAACCCGGATCTGGATGGTGAGTTTTTTCTCTATGGGGGTCGTCATCGTGCTACATCCATGCAAAGGCATCCGTCTAGGATTGTAAGCCAAAAGACAACAGAAAGGGGAGCCGGAGCTCCCCTCAACACGCAGTCAGCCTTATTTGGCGATGCGCTTGTACTTGGCGCGATGGGGCTGGATCGCCTCGGCGCCGTAGGTCTTCTTCTTCCACTCTTCGTATTCGGTAAAGTTACCTTCGAAGAACTCGATCTTGCCCTCATCCTGATAGTCCAGGATGTGAGTGGCGATACGGTCGAGGAACCAGCGGTCGTGGGAGATGACCATGGCACAACCCGGGAACTCCAGCAGGGCGTTCTCGAGGGCGCGCAGGGTTTCGATATCCAGATCGTTGGTCGGTTCATCCAGCAGCAGCACGTTGCCGCCGGTCTGCAGCAGCTTGGCCAGGTGCAGACGACCGCGCTCACCACCGGAGAGTTCGCCAACCCGCTTCTGCTGGTCGGAACCCTTGAAGTTGAAGCGGCCGATATAGGCGCGGCTCGGGAACTCGTAGTTGCCGATGCGCAGGATATCCTGACCGTCAGCGACCTCTTCGAAGACCGTCTTCTTGTCATCCATGCTGTCGCGGAACTGATCGACAGAGGCCAGCACCACGGTTTCACCCAGGGTGATGGCGCCGGAATCCGGCTGCTCCTGACCCGACATCATGCGGAACAGGGTCGACTTACCGGCACCGTTCGGGCCGATGATGCCGACGATGGCACCCTTCGGAATGGCAAACGACAGATCGTCGATCAGCACCCGATCACCGTAGGATTTGCGCAGGTTGGCCACTTCCACCACCTTGTCGCCGAGGCGCGGTCCGGGCGGAATGAACAGCTCGTTGGTCTCGTTGCGCTTCTGGTAGTCGTTGGTGTTGAGCTCTTCGAAGCGAGCCATACGGGCCTTGGACTTGGCCTGACGCCCTTTCGGGTTTTGACGAACCCACTCCAGCTCTTTCTCGATGGACTTGCGACGGGCCGCTTCGGAACTGGCTTCCTGCGCCAGACGGGCGTCCTTCTGCTCCAGCCAGGAGGAGTAGTTGCCTTCCCACGGGATACCCTCGCCGCGGTCCAGCTCCAGGATCCAGCCTGCCACATTGTCGAGGAAGTAACGGTCGTGGGTGATGGCCACAACAGTGCCTTCATAGTCGTGCAGGAAGCGCTCCAGCCAGGCCACGGATTCCGCATCCAGGTGGTTGGTCGGTTCGTCCAGCAGCAGCATGTCCGGCTTTTCCAGCAGCAGACGGCAGAGCGCCACACGGCGGCGCTCACCACCGGAGAGGTGTTTGATCTTGGCATCCCAGGCCGGCAGGCGCAGGGCATCGGCCGCGCGCTCCAGCTGGTTTTCCATGTTGTGGCCGCCCTGGGCCTGGATGATGGCTTCCAGCTCGCCCTGTTCGCGGGCCAGCTTGTCAAAGTCGGCATCCGGGTCGGCGTAGGCCGCATAGACCTCGTCTAGGCGGGCCATGGCGCGTTTCACCTCGCCAACGGCCTCTTCGACCGCTTCGCGTACGGTCTGCTCCGGCTCCAGCTTCGGCTCCTGCGGCAGGTAGCCGATCTTGATGCCGGGCTGTGGACGGGCTTCCCCTTCGATCTCGGTGTCGATGCCCGCCATGATGCGCAGCAGAGTCGATTTACCGGCGCCGTTCAGACCCAGCACGCCGATCTTGGCGCCCGGGAAGAAGCTCAAGGAGATGTTCTTGAGAATATGACGCTTGGGCGGCACTACCTTGCCGACCCGGTTCATGGTGTAAATAAATTGAGCCATTGGCTAATTCTCTTCCTTTTCAGCAGGTTAATGTCTTGGCATTAACAGACTGATGTCGTGGTGGGGCCAGGTCGACACAGGTCAACCCGGTTCCAAAAAACGTTCCGATTGTAAACCAATGGGCAAGGGGGGGCAAAGATGGGGGGGGGGGAAGATAGGCCGCCTGTCATGACGGCCTCTTATAGGGCCTTATGCCTTGTGGAAACTGTTGATCAGCGCGTTTGCGTAATCAATGACAAATTGCTGGCAGTGGATGGCAGTCTGCGGGTCAAACTCTTCACCGTGGAGATCGGTATTGGAGAGTACCCGGATGCCGACAAAGGGTACCTTGTAGGCCTCAGCCACTAGGGCGGCGGAGGAGGTTTCCATCTCTTCCGCGGCGGTCTGGTAGGTCTGATGCAGCCAGTTGATGCGCGCTACCTGTCGGTTCCACTCATCGGCGGTGCCAATGATGCCGCCTACTACTCGGCCGTGGCGATAGCGATCGGCCATACCGAGGGCGCGGCCAATCAGCTCGGGATCGCCAGCGAACGAGCTGTGCTCCACCAGCTTGCCGTTATCGCGCAGACGCATGGTGACCTCGAAGTTGTGCCATTTGCTCGGATCGACGCCTTGCTCGGCGGGCATCAGGTCACTGCGATAGGCTCCCATGTTGAAGCTCTTGGTGCCGATAACGATATCGCCCCGGTGCAGTGCCGGATCATGGCCTCCTGCCGTACCCTGATTGATGATGAGACGCGGCTTGAAACGCTCAATCGCCAACGTGGTGGCGGCAGCGGCATTGGCCAGACCCACCTCGGTGCGGGAGATGACCACCGGATAGTCCGAGATAGTACCCTGCCAGTATGTCCAGGCCCCCACAGTCAGCTCCGTCTTGTCTTTCAGTGCGGCAACGAGAGTTTCGACTTCGACGTCCATCGCCCCCTGGATCAGGATGGGGGCCGGGGTGGCCGCCATCACGCTGGAGGAGAGGAGGGCAAAGAGGGTGAGCAGGCGCGAACAGCGTTTGATGATATTCATGGGCTACATGTAGGGCTGGCGAGAAAGCGCCGGATCCTACCGAAAGGAAAACGGTTGCGCAATGTTGGTGCGTGTTTTGTCAGTAACGGACATGCTGATGAATGGCCTCAGGGCTGCTTGTGGCCAGCGAAGTAGAGCACCCGTTTTACATACTCCTGTGTTTCGTCATAGGGTGGGATCCCGCCATAGCGTTCCACCGCTTTTTCCCCGGCATTGTAGGCTGCCGAGATCAGTACCCAGTCGCCATCGAAGCGGCGATCCAGCCATTTGAGATAACTGACGCCACCCTTGATGTTCTGGGCTGGATCGAATGGCCGGGTTACCCCGAACCGTTGCTGGGTTTCGGGGATCAGCTGCATCAGCCCTTGGGCATTCTTGGGGGAAACGGCACGGCTGTTGAGATTGGATTCGGCGATGGCAATCGCTAGTACCAGCCGGGCATCCACCTTATGGTGTTTGGCGGCGTGACGCAGCATGGTGACCAGCTTCTGTTTGCCCGGTGACTGGCGTGCCAGATATGCCTCGACATTGAACTGTGTGCTGGGCAAGGCGGAATAACTCCCTTGTCCGCCGCGCATGCCGACACCGCACTGATCGCCCATGGGGGCATTGCCGACCCGCGGGTTGTAGTAGCGGCTGGCCTGCTGGTTGCCAAGGCGCATTGCCATGGCGAGATAACTGTTAGCCAGCTTGGCGCTGCGCACCGAGGCTGGGCCGGTGGCGAGCAGGCGACCGATCCGGAAATATCCTTCCGGGTTGCCGGTACTGGCGGCCACGCAATAGAGGGCGATGGCTTTTTGCAGATGACCGTGTTGCTGGGCAACTTGACCCTGCTTGATCGCTGTTAGCGCCTTGGGAGCCTGTCTGAAATCCCTGCCTTGTGCCATCGCCCGCGGCGTACCTGCCAGTAACAACGACAAAAAAAGCAGCAAAAACAGTCCGTTTTCGCTGATGTGCCTCATGGGTTATCTCCTGTTTGAGTACAGAAGATATAGAGGAACATGGCTGCTATCGCCACGAACCCAGTGGATCCTGTTGTTATAGCCGGTTGATTTCAGAGAGCAAAACGGTATGGAACTAACGGCATCTCGACAGTTTCACACCATTTTTCATCCGGTTAGAAGTCGTGGTGATACTCCTGCTCATCCAGCACGGCGGGAGGAAGCGTGCGATAGAAGCTGCCAATTTCACTGACAACCCAGAGCGAAAGCAGGGCCAGCAGGCTGAGCAGGGGAAGCAGAGAGTGGCTCTGGGTCAGGGCATAGGCCGCAATGGCGGCACCGGTCAAAAGCAGGGTTCGGATCATGAGGTGGCTCCTTGTCGTCATGGGGGTGTTGCGTGGCCACGGACAGAGCGCCTGGGGTCGGGAGTTGTTCCCGGGTGGCACGAAGCGCGCTGAGTATATCGCGTCATGCCGCTGCCGATCCGTGGTGTCATCACACTTTCCATAGTCATGGGTTTCGTATCGAGTTGAGCCCCGCCAGATGCGGGGCCAGTAATGGTTTGACGGTCAGAAGAAACCGCCGTTGTTATCGTCACTGTCGGCCCAGCCGCCACTCAGGTTATCGTCGTCGAGAAAACTGCTGCCAACATCGGGAGGTGAATCCCAGCCGTCCCAGCGTACCGGTTCCGCATCGACCGGATTGGCGATGGGCGCTGGCTCTATTATGTCGATGATCTCCTCGGGCCGGTTGCTGTGAAACAGTCCGCCGATCATATCGGCCAGCATCACGCCACCGGCAACCCCGGCTGCGGTTTGCAGGGCGCCCCCTAAAAAGGAGCTGGCACGGGACGCGGGCTGGGCAGGCGCGGTTGCCGGTGGCGGCGTAAAGCGCGGGGGCGTGCTGCTCTCGCTACCAAACAGGCCGGAGAGAAAACTGCCGCCGCTCGAACTGTTCTGGCTGGCCTCCAGCTCCTTGACTCGATCGTTGAGGCGGGTAAGGGCTGCCTGCTGAATTAGCAGCGCCTGGGCCATGTAGTAGGGGGCATCGGGCTGCTGGGCCAGATGCTGGCGGATCAGCTGATCCGCTTGTGGGTCTCGCTTGCTATCCCTGGCTTGCGCTTGCTTGAGGCGGTCGAACAGTCCATCGATCAGACCCTGTTCCTGTGATTGCATCTCAAATCCTCGCTATGGTGCGCAGACAGTGCGTTCAGCCATCCTAAAACCCGCGGGGCATCAGTGGTATCTGATTAACTCATCAATGACCGAGGGGCTACCGCGCTCGTCAGCGGGCGGGCCGGTAGTAGTCGAGATACCAGCGGACAAACTCGGCAACACCTTGCTTGAGGGGCGTAGCGGGGCGCAGGCCGGTGAGGGTGTGTAGCGGTTCGCTGTCGGCCCAGGTGGTGTGCATGTCACCTGCCTGCATCGGCAGCATCCGCTTGATGGCGGGCTTGCCGATGGCCTCTTCCAGTGCCTCGATAAAATCGAGCAGCCGCACCGGCTGGCCGTTGCCGATATTGAGGATGCGGTAGGGAGCTGCGCTCTCGGCCGCGCTCTGCTCGCTGGCGTGCCAATCGGAATTGGGGCGGGGCGGCTGGTCGGCCACGGCTAGGATCCCCGCGACGATGTCGTCGATAAAGGTGAAGTCGCGGCTGAGATCGCCGTGGTTGTATACGTCGATAGGCTCTCCCGCGAGGATGGCGCGAGTGAACTTGATTATGGCCATGTCGGGACGGCCCCAGGGGCCGTAGACGGTAAAGAAGCGCAACCCTGTGGTGGGCAGGCCATAGAGCGCCGAGTAGGCGTGGGCCATCAGCTCGCCGCTCTTTTTGGTCGCAGCGTAGAGGGAGACCGGATGATCCACCTGCTGCGCGGTGGAGTAGGGCATCTGATCCCCCATGCCATAGACCGAGCTGGAGGAGGCGTAGATGAGGTGCTGAATCCCGTGGTGACGACACCCCTCCAGCACCGTCAGCATGCCGGTAAGGTTGCTGTCGGCATAGGCGAACGGATTGTCGATGGAGTAGCGCACCCCCGCCTGCGCCCCCAGATGGATCACCCGCTCGAAACCGTGGCTGGCAAAGAGGGCCGCCATGGCTTCACGATCCGCCAGATCCAGCCGCTCGAAGCGAAAATTGGGGAAACTGGCCAGTTGGGCCAGCCGTGCCTCTTTCAGAATCACCTCGTAGTAGTCGTTAAGGTTATCGATCCCCACCACCCGATGGCCTGCGGCGCACAGCTTGCTGGCCACATGAAAACCGATAAAACCGGCGACGCCGGTGACCAGATACGTCATGGTTGGGGTCCTGTGCAGATCATGGGGCTCCTTACGGTGATGGGAAAAGGGGGCTGCGCGCTTTGTAGCAGAGCCGGCGCGTTTGTGCCATGGCAAACCGCCTCTGACGGCGCGGCATGCTGCATCTTGGTGCAGCGAGTGTCAATGCCAGATGACAGGCACCAGAATGGGGCGTTCAGCCTGACTGTTGTGATCCTTTTCACAAAAAATAGACTGGACCCCATAACGAAGCCCTGTGGACAGGGCTCGCAGCCCGCCCGCAACGGCAGGCGACAGACACTCTCTCTTTACTTCGCTTGGATACAGGTTATGGACAACACCTCGATTCGCACTGCCCATCCTATTTATGAGGATGTGCTGGCCCTGCTGACGGCGGCCGGCTTTGTTTCCCTCGGCATCTTTCTGTTTCATCAGGTTGGCCTGCTCACTGGCGGCACCGCCGGGCTGGCGCTGTTGTTGCAAAAGGTGACCGGTATCAGCTTCGGCCTGCTGTTTTTCGGCATCAACCTGCCCTTCTATGCGCTGGCATGGCTGCGGATGGGGCCACGTTTTACCTTCAACACCTTTGTCTCGGTGGCGGCGGTCTCCTACATGACCGATCACCTCAACGGGGTGCTGCAGATCGGCAAGATAGAGCCCCTCTATGCGGCGCTGATCGGCGGCACCCTGATTGGTATGGGGCTGCTCATCATGTTTCGCCACAAGTCGAGTCTGGGGGGCTTCAACATATTGGCGCTCTTTATTCAGGATCGCTTTGGCATCCGGGCGGGCAAGCTGCAGATGGGGCTCGATTGCGCCATTGTTGTTGCCTCGTTTTTCGTGGTGCAGCCCTGGATCCTGGCGCTCTCCATCGTGGCGGCGGTCATCTGTAATCTGGTGTTGACACTCAACCACAAGCCGGGCCGTTACCAGATTGCCTGACAAGCGGCAGCCGTGACACGATAAGACAAGCGTGACCCGATAGCACGAGGCGGCCTGATGGCCGCCTCGTCTGTTTCTACCCTGGGGTTTGTTCGCTGCGCCTAGCTCGCCTGCTCCAGCCTGCTGTCGCCGCTTATAGCGTTGCCGCTGATGGCGTGACTACCGACGGCGAGCGGGGTGTGGCAGGCCACCTGATGATGAGACTCATCACACGCCTCAAGCCTTGGTGCCTTGCTTTTGCACAGATCGGTCGCATGGGGACAGCGCTGGTGGAAGTGGCAGCCGCTTGGCGGCGAGATGGGGGAGGGCACATCGCCGGTCAGCAGAATGCGCTGGCTGCGCCTGCGCGGGTCCGGCACCGGAATGGCGGAGATCAGCGCTTGGGTGTAAGGGTGGCGCGGCGCCAGATAGAGCGACTGGGCATCCGCCAGCTCGACGATCCGTCCCAGATACATCACCGCGATGCGATCCGAGATGTGTTTGACCACCGACAGATCGTGGGCGATGAAGATGATGGAGAGGTTCATCTCCCGCTGCAGGCTGAGCAGCAGGTTGACGATCTGCGACTGCACCGAGACATCGAGGGCCGAGACTGCCTCGTCGCACACCAGCAGCTTGGGCTTGAGAGCGATGGCGCGGGCGATGCCGATCCGCTGGCGCTGACCGCCGGAAAACTCGTGGGGGTAGCGATCCACCGCACTTCCCGGCAGGCCCACTTTTGCCAGCAGCTCTTGCACCCACCCGCGCCGCTGCTCAGTGTTGCCTTTACCGTGGATGATAAAGGGCTCCTCCAGGATCTGGCCCACGGTGTGGCGGCTGTTGAGGGATTCTGCAGGATCCTGAAATACCATCTGCATCTCTTGGCGCAGGGAGCGCATCTCCTTCGGGCTGAGGTCGGTGATATCGCGCCCCTCGAAGGTGATGGTGCCCGCGGTCGGCTCGAACAGTTTGAGCAGGCTGCGCCCGAGGGTGGACTTGCCGCAGCCCGACTCACCCACCAGCCCCAGCGTCTCCCCCTGCTTGAGATCGAAGCTGATGCCATCCACCGCGTGAACCGTATATTGCTTGCGCAGGAACCCGCCTCCCAGCCGGAAGTGCTGTTTCAGATCCCTGACCGATAACAGAGTGCTCATACGGTCAACTCCTTCCAGTAGTGACAGGCGACATGGTGGCGCGGATTGAGTTGCTCCACCGCCGGAATGGCGCTGACACAGAGATCGGTCGCATGGGGGCAACGGTTGGAGAAACGGCAGCCAGCGGGCATTTCGTGCAGGGCTGGCACCTGTCCCTTGATGGTCTTGAGCAGGCTCTTGGGCTCATCCTCGAGACGCGGGATCGAGCTCATCAAGCCGTGGGTATAGGGGTGACGGGGATGGTCAAACAGCTCGAACACATCGGCCTGCTCTACTGCCCGCCCGGCGTACATCACCACCACTTCGTCGCATAGCTCAGCTACTACCCCCAGATCATGGGTGATAAAGATGATGGCCATCCCGGTCTGGGCCTGCAGCTCTTTCATCAGTTCGAGGATCTGGGCCTGAATGGTGACATCCAGCGCCGTGGTCGGCTCGTCGCAGATAAGCAGGTCTGGCTCGCAGGAGAGCGCCATGGCGATCATCACCCGCTGGCGCATACCGCCGGAGAGGTTGTGGGGATAGACAGCAAAGCGCTGGGCCGGTTCCGGGATCCCCACCTTCTTCAGCATGGCGATGGCCGCGGTTTTGCGCTGGGCCTTGTCGTACTCGGGGCGATGAAGGCGAAACACCTCCATCAGCTGCTCACCGACCGTCTGCACCGGGTTGAGGGCCGTCATCGGCTCCTGAAAGATCATCGAGATGCGGTTGCCGCGCACCTTGTACATCTGATCCGGCGCAAGCGACAGCAGCTCTTCCCCCTGAAAGCGGATAGAACCGGCTACCACCTGACCGTGGGGTTTGGGCAAGAGCCCCATGATGGCGAGCGAGGTAACGCTCTTGCCACAGCCGGACTCGCCGACGATCCCCAGCGTCTGACCCGGTGCCACCTTGAAGCTGACCCCGTCGAGCACCTTGATCTTGCCGTCATCGACGGCGAACTCCACCTCGAGATCGCGTACTTCGAGGATTGGGGCTTGGTGCTGGCCGTGATCAACGGCGAACTCCCCCCCGTTATCCGGTACGTCAAGAATGGGGGCCTGGGTGTTGGGCATAACTGCTGCTCCCTTCGCAATGGCCTGAATATCAATGACGTGCATAGGTCTTGTCGAGCAGGTTGATGGGCGCCAGCGCCTCCCCTGCCTCCTTGGCGTTGCGGGTCTCTTCCTTCACCTTGGGATCGAGCCAGAGCAGACCACCACTACTGTGAGGATAACCATCCATCGGCCAGTAGAGCAGATCCGGCGTGTTCTTGGTGGCAGGCACCTCCGGCAGCATCACATAACGCCAGCTGCTGGCCCGCACATAGTTGAGCTGCACCCCGGGCACGAAGATGGCGAGATCATAGATGCGCTGCTGGATCTGGCGGGAGATCTCGGCCCGTTTGGCCATGTCGAATTCGACGTTGTAGGCGTCGATCAGTGCGTCCAGCTCCTTGTCCGCTACGTTGAACAGGTTGTTGGTCTGCGGTTTGTTGGCATTGGCGGAGTGGAACGACTCCCAATATTGTGGATAGAGACCGCCGCCGCCCCAGCCAAGCCAGGCCGCCTCGTGTTTCTTCTCCAGCATCACCTTGAAGCCGGTGGCGCCATCCACTAGGTTAAGCTCCAGATCGAGACCCGCTTTCTTGGCCTCCTCTTTCAACACGGTCAGGCGCTTGGAGTGCTCCTGACTGGTGTAGGTGAGTGCCAGCGTCAGCCGCTCCCCCTTCTCATTTTGCAGGATGCCGTCCGGCCCCGGCTTGTTGTAGCCGCCCTTGGCAAAGTACTCCCGCGCCTTGCCGATGTCATAAGCCCGCTCCGGCAGCGTCATGTCGGTGAACTCGCCAAAACCCGAGCCGAAGGTGGTGGCTCTGTCATAGTCGCCGCGCAGCACGGTCTCGATCATCTTGTCGATGTTGAAGGCGTGCTGGATGCCGAGGCGCACGTTTACGTCTGCCAGTTTGGGGTTGGCCACATTGAGGTGAACTCCCTGACCGCCCTGTTTGGTGTCGGTCATGGCCATCACCTTCTGCACGTACCCCTTCTTGTACTCCGGGGTGACCGCTTTTTCATGCCACCAGTTGGGCAGGATCATCTCGAAGGTATCGATCTCCCCTTTCAGGAAGTGGCGGAAGGCGATGTTGTGGTCGCGGATCACCTGCACCTTGATGGTGTCGATGTTGAATCTGTGCTGGTTATAGCGATCATCCTTTGCCCACCAATCCTTCTGCTTGCTGAAGGTGACCGACTTGCCCTTCTTGACGTCGCTGATCACGTAGGGACCTGTGGTGGGCACCACGGCCCAGTTGTACTGCTTCACCCAGTTGGGGGTCAGCTTGTAGTAGTGCTTGGGCTGGGGCCACAGCTCGGTGGTGTTGAGCAGATCCAGCTTGGCCTTGCGGCTGCCCGCTTTGACCATAATGGTGTGATCATCGATCTTCTCTACCGCGACCACTTCAGTGGTGTAGTAGTTGTTGAACCAGGGCCCCTTGATGTGTTTGGAGCGCATCATCTCGTAGCCGAAGGTGTAGTCGTCAGCATTGACCGGCTTGCCATCCGACCATTTGGCACGGGGATCCAGCTTGAAGTAGACGGTCTGGCTGTCTGGCGCGATGGCCCAGTGGGTCGCGAGCGAGGGGATGGGGTTGCCGGTATTGGGGTGGAAGCTGATGAGTCGCAACTGGTTATCGAGAATAAAGGAACGAAACGAACCGTTGGAGTCAGGCCCCACGGTACGAAACGTCAGCGGAAAGCTCTCCACAAACATATTGAGGCTGCCACCCGGCAGCGCCTTGGGGGAGGCGAACACAGGATCCGTGTCGTTGGTCTCCCATTTGAGATCCGCGGGCAGGCTGGCCGCCCAGACCCAGGATCCGTTTACCAGCACAAAGAGAGCACCTATCCATTTGATTTTATTTTTCATGTTTGACTTCCAGGTCTGGCCCCTGCACTGGGGGTCTTGATTGATAACGGGATTATCCCTTGCTCCCGGGACAGCCGATGGCGGCGGCCCGTCCTTCATTAATCACTGTTCGTTACCCGGCGCCTGCCAATATGTGTTGGCGCTGGCTGGCTTATTGGTAACGGGTAAATTTGCGCGGATCAAACGCCTCGCGGATCGCCTCACCGATAAAGGAGACCATGATCAGCACCAGACTCACCGCCGCCACCACGGAGCTGACGATCCAGATGGCATCCAGATTGTTGATGCCTTGGGAGAGCAGCTCCCCCCAGCTCGGGGTCGGCGGTGCCAGCCCGAAGCCCAGATAGTCGAGGGCCGTCAGGGTGGAGATATTGCCCACCACGGCGAACGGCGCCAGGGTGACGATCATCATCAGGGTGTTGGGCAGGATGTGGTTGAAGATGATCCGCCCGGTGGTCGCCCCTTGTGCCCGCGCCGCCATCACATAGTCCCGTGCCCGCTCCTTGTAGGTGAGGGTGCGCATATACCAGGTGATCCCCATCCAGCCGAACAGCACGTTGATGGCGACAAACAGGCCGAAGTTGGGCTTGGCCAGCGACACCAGGATCATGATGACGTAGAGAAACGGCACCTGGGACCAGATCTCGATAAAGCGTTGCAGGATGAGATCAAAGCGGCCGCCGAGAAAGCCCATGAGACAGCCGATGGTGACCCCGATGGCGTAACTGGCCGCCAGCGCGATAAAGGCAAAGCCGATGGCGATGCGAAAGCCGTAAACCAGTCGCGCCAGCACGTCGCGGCCGCTGGTGTCGGTGCCGAGGAAGTGGCGCTCGGCCGCGCTGGGGGCGTAGGGCGGGTAGGCATCCTCCTTGAAATCCTGCTCGTAGGGGTTCCAGGGTACCGGCGGCAGCAGCACCCAGTCGCCCTGGCCCTCTGCGGCAAATTTGGCCTTGAGCTGGCGGTAGTTGGTTTCGTACTCGTAATCGAGCCCGAACTGCTGACCGGGGATCACATCGCCATAGGTGGGGAAATGCAGCTGGCCCTGATAGCTCACTATCAGCGCCCGGCTGTTGACCAGCAGCTCCGCCAGCAGGGAGAGCAGCACCAGGGTGGTGAAGATGATGAAGGAGTAGTAACCGCGCTTGATCGACTTGAAGCGCTTGAGTTTTTTCAAGGTAACCGGATTGAGCTTCATGGTCAGTCTCCAAACCGCATGCGGGGATCAACAAGTACAACGCAGATATCGGAGATGATATGGCGTGATATCAGCATCGGCATGGCAATAGAGGTCTGGTTCATGGTCAATCTCCAAACCGCACACGCGGGTCAACCAGGGCAACGCAGATATCGGAGACGATATTGCCTATCAGCATCAGCATGGAGGTGATGGCCAGAATGCCCATGACGGTGGGGTAATCCCGTTCGACGATAGCCTCGTAACCGAGCAGGCCGATGCCGTCGATGTTGAAGATGGTCTCGATGAGGAAGGAGCCGCCAAAGAAAACGGTGAGCACAGACCCCAGGTGACTGGCGATGGGGATCAGGCTGTTGCGCATGGCGTGGTCGGTGACCGCCTTGCGAAACGGCAGTCCCTTGGCCACGGCGGTACGCACATAATCGGCCGACAGGTTCTCCATCAGGCTGTTTTTCATGGTCATGGTGAGGATGGCGAAATCGCCGATGGCGTAGGCGATAAGCGGCAGCAGGGCGTGGGCAAAGACAGTGCGGATCTGATCCCAGCTGCTCTCCATGTACTCAAAGTCGTCCCCCGGAAAACCGCCCATTGGCAGCCACTCCAGATGGAAGGCGAAGACGGTGATGAGGAAGATCCCCACCACGTAGGCGGGCAGGGCATAGGCCATGTAGATAAGCATGGAGCTTAACGAGTCGAAGCGGCTGTTGTGCCTGAGCGCCTTGGCCACCCCGAGCGGGATGGAGACCGCATAGCTCAGCAGAAAGGTCGCCAGCCCGAAGAAGGCGGTAACGGGGAGCCGCTCCTTGATGAGATCCCACACCGGCTCGTAGTAGCGGGTCGATTCGCCCAGATCGAGTACCACCAGCTTCTGCAGCCACTCCCAGTAGGCGACCAGCATCGGCTTGTCGAGGCCATAGAAGGCCTTGAGCTCCTCGATCTGCTCATCTGAGAGGGCCTGCGCCCCCTTGCTGCCGCTGGAACGGCCGGATTCATTCTGGGAAACCTGGGCTTGCAGCAGCATGCGTTCGACCGGTCCGCCCGGCACGAAACGGGTGATGGTGAAGACGAGCAGGGTGATACCGAGAAACGTCGGAATGATCAAAAGCATCCGGCGTAGGAAATACGACAGCATGGTGGAACCTCGTCCTTGTTGTTCTTTTTTGCGGCCAGTCAAATCCGGTGACGGGCCTGTCCTTCCTGGCATTACGCGCTGGATTGGTTGCCAAACAGCAGACAATCCGCTTGGCCACTGTAAAAGCTCTGCAACAAAAATCAAGTACAAGGAAATGGAAAACTGGGACAAATGACCCGCTGAGACCAAAAACACCGAAAAATGACGTTTTTTATCTGAAAAGTGAAAATCAAAACAAAACGCTACTGCTCAACATTATTTTAAAAAATATAAACAGCTGTTTGTTTGAATCTTGTGTTTGTTTATGTGATTGAATTTTAAATGTTTTTATTTCTGCTACCAAAGAAGGGAAAACGATATCATCTCGACAAATTTATCTATCTCCCCCATCGGAGTGGTCAGTCACAATAATAATTAAAATAGAGTTTTATTCTTATTTTTGCCAATAAATCGAAATAAGATATAAAGAGACAGCACGTAAATAAATAAGTTCATCAACTTTTAATTCAGCGTCTTTTACATGTTTTAACAACGATTTCACATTGCGCGGGATGTTTTTGGCAGAATTATTCACTATTTATGCCGGTCAAAATTAATACACTCCGCTTATTCCACATCTCACCCTCCCGATCCCCCCACTCCATTGACGTCGCCAGTCAAAGATTGATAAGCCTTACGCATCGCTCCAAAGAGGGCGGTATCAGGAAGCAAACAATAAACAACCAGGAAGGATATAAGCGATGCTTAGGAAGAGCAGAATCTCTGCTGCGATTGCGTTCGCCTTGGCGAGCCTTGCGGCGGCCCCATCCGTATCTGCCGAAGAAGGGCAGAATGTCGAAAAACTGCAGAAAATCAAAGTCACTGGCTCCCGTATCTCTCGTGTTGATGTTGAGGGGGCGACTCCGGTTGTCTCTGTCAGCAAGGCCCAAATTGAACAGTCTGGCCAGCAGACTGTGGCTGATTATCTGAAACAGGCCTCCTACAACTCCTTTGGTGGTTTCTCTCCATCCTCCGGTAGCTCAGCCCAGTCACAAGCCACCGTAGGGCTGCGTGGCCTTGGTGAAGATCGCACACTGGTGCTGCTCAATGGCAAGCGTATCGCCGGTTCTCCCTCAATGGGGGGCACCGCCATCAACCTCAACACCATCCCCATGGCGGCCGTTGAGAGGGTGGAAGTGAACCTGGACGGTGGCTCTGCCCTGTATGGTTCTGATGCCATCGGTGGCGTTATCAACGTGATCCTCAAAGAGGGTTTTGAAGGTTTGTCATTCCAGGGGCGCGTCGGTTCACCGACCGAGGAAGGTGGTGACGAACAGAGTGGTTCCATCGTCAGCGGTATTTCGGGTGAGAAAGGTTCCCTGATGATGGTCTACGAGCATGATGTCAAAGACGAAATCTATTACAAGGATCGTGACTATCTGGCCAAGCAGGGGGCTGAGTCTCCTAGCCTCTATGGTCGCAATATCAAGGGAGTAGACGCGGCAACTGGCAAGACCGTAACCCGTACTCTGAATGGGGTCGACTGTGAAAGCACCGGCGCCGGTTTTGTCACCAAGGGTACGGCTTGCCGCTTCGACTTTGCCCAGGTCGCAGCCAAGACCGCCTCGCGTACTCGCGACACCGTCTATGTCAACGGCCGCTACCATATCAACGACAATGTGGATTTCGTGCCACAGATGATTGGTTCCCGGGTCACCAGTTTTGGTCGTTTCGCTCCTGCTGCTGGTGCCTTCACCGTGGATGGCTCCACCCCTGAAAGCGCTGCAGTCCTGTCTGCCAACAACTTTAGCACCGCCAAGGCTGCGACGGTTTACTACCGCTTCAACAACGTCGGTCCCCGTGACAATGAAGTGACCGACTTGACCGGTACCCTGAACCTGGGTTTTGAAGGGGTGGTTCCGACCGAGGCGGTTGGCGATCTGGAGTGGAACGCCGGTTACATGTACTCCAAGACAGATAACCAGAGTATTGGTAATGGCTATGTATTGGAGCCGGCGGTTCAGACTCAGGTAAACAGTGGAAACTTCGTCAACGGCAGCTTCTCCGCTGATGCCACCAAGGATCTCTCTTATACCACCAGCCGCAACTCCAAGATGGATTTCTTCCAGTGGTATGGCGGTCTTGGTTGGGAGATGGGCGAACTGCCTGCTGGCCCGGTCAGCTGGTATCTGGGTGCCGAGTATAACGATTGGGTTTATTCCGACACCTACGACAGCCAGTCCGAAGCGGGTAACGTACTGGGTTCATCCGGCAACTCCGGTAGCGGTGTGCGCGATGTGTTTGCCACCTACATCGAGAGCCTGATCCCCATCACCGAGCAGATCGAGCTGAACCTGGCGGGTCGTTATGACAAGTACAGCGACTTTGGCAGCGCCTTCTCGCCCAAAGCGAGTCTGCGTTATCAGCCACTCGACCAGCTGATGTTCCGTACCTCCTGGTCCCAGTCTTTCCGCGCGCCGGGTCTGAATGATCTCTATGCGGCGGATGCCCAGTCAGCGGATTTTGCCAAGGACTATGTCTACTGCCAGGCCAATGGTATTGCCAACTGTTCCGAAGAGCAGTACGAGACAACGCGCCAATCCAACAAGAACCTGAAGGAAGAGACCGCCAATACCTTCACTATCGGGGCGGCCTACAATCCGCTGGACAATCTGAACCTGTCGCTCGATTACTACTACATCAAGATTGATGACGTAATCCAGCTGGCTACCACCCAGACCCAGTTCTATCAGGAGCTCAATACCGGCAGCAACCCGAACGTCATTCGTGACGCCAACGGCGATGTCGAGAAGGTCTATGCCGGCATGGTCAACCTGGGGCAACTCAAGACCAGTGGTATCGACTTCAAGGCGGACTACAAGTACGACTTCAACTCCTTCACCCTGCGATACGACTTTGGCAGCAGCTACATCCTGAAATATGAGGAAGGTCTGTTTGCTGGTGGCCCAATGGTTGACAAGAAGGGCTGGAATGGCAAACCCGATTTCCGTTTCAACTCCGGGATCGGTGCCAACTTCCCGCAGCTGTGGAATCTGGATACCTACCTGAGCACCAACTATATCGACTCCCAGAGCCAGGACTATGTGGATGACAAGGAAGAGGGCCATATTGCTTCCAACACCATCTGGAACCTGAACGTCGCGGTCGATACCAGCTGGAATGCCAAGATCCAGACCGGCGTGAAGAACATGTTCAACCGTGGACCTTCCCTGTCAAATGATGGTTACACCTACGATGAATACCTCTACAGCATTGACGGACGGGTCTACTACATCGACTACACCCAGAAGTTCTAATCAACCCCGTTGATATACAACCTCAGTCGGCCCGGTCGGGCCGGCTGTGCCCAACGTCCAAGGAAGTTACGGAGATAGGGTAATCCTATGAAGACAAGGACCATTACAATGAAGAAAGCGCTCCTTGGCAGCCTGGTTTCGGCCGCCTTGTTGACCAGCTTCAATCTGAGTGCCGCCACTGCCGGTCAGGCCGTGGACGCTCAAGCCGCCACCGACAACGCATCCAAAGTTTCCCAGCAGAAGATCGACAGCTATGCCGAATCTGCCGAATCCGCACTGGCCCAGTACAAGGCAGCCCTGCGTCAGGTCGACAGTCTGCGCACCTACAACGAGCAGGTGAGCAAGATGGTCGAGTCCCAGAGTGCCGAGCTGGCGTCGATGCAAAAGCAGATCGCCCAGATTGATCAGACCAGCACCGAAGTTGTCCCCCTGATGCTCAAGATGATCGACTCCCTCGAGCAGTTTGTGGCGCTGGATCTGCCGTTCCAGAAGGTCGAGCGCGAGGACCGCGTAGCAGCCCTGACCGACCTGATGAACCGGGCCGATGTCACCATCTCCGAGAAGTACCGCAAGATCCTGGAGGCCTACCAGATCGAGGAGGGCTTCAGCCGCACCATCGAATCCTACAAGGCGAGCCTGGACAAGGATGGCAGCGAGAAGACCTACGAGTTCCTGCGCGTTGGTCGCATCGCGCTGCTCTATCAATCCCCGGATGGCAATGAGACCGGGATGTGGAACAAGAAGACTCGCCAGTGGGAAGAGTTGCCCCAGGAGTATCGCAGTGCGGTTGAACAGGGCCTTCGCATCGCCAAGAAACAGGCGCCTCCCGCGCTGATCAAGCTGCCGGTTCAAACTGCGGAGAAAGCATCATGAAAGGAATCAAACTTGCGATTGCCTCCCTGATTGCGGGAGCAACCCTGGTCACCCTGCCGGTGACCGCCGCCGAAAAACCGGTGGATCTCAATGCGCTGCTGAACCAGGTCAAGGCCTCCAGCCTGAGCGAATCCCAACTCAACAAGGAGCGGGAAGCCCGCTTCCTGGCTGACAAGAACGAGCAGGGGGCGCTGCTGGCCAAGGCCAAGGCCGAGCTGGCTGCCGAAACCGCCAAGGGCGAGCAGCTCAAGGCGACCTTTGATGCCAACGACAAGCAGCTGACCGAACTGACCGAAACCCTGCGCCAGCGTTCCGGCAACATGGGCGAGATGTTCGGCGTACTGCGTCAGTTCGCCGGTGAGTTCAAGGGGATCTTCAACGCCTCCGCCCGTCGGGTCGAGCATCCGGAACAGACCGCGCTGCTGACCCGTCTGGCCGAGAGTAAAGAGCTCCCCTCCAGCGACGATCTGGAAGCGTTCTGGACCACCACCCTCAGCCGCATGGTGGACGGTGGCAAGGTGAGCCAGATCCCGGCGACTGTGGTCTACGGCGAAGGCAACCAGGCCGAGAAGACGGTCACCCAGATCGGTGAGTTCAACACTGTCTCCGAAGGCAAGTACCTCACCTTCGTGCCGGAGACCGGCAAGTTCGAGCAGCTTTCCCGTCAACCTGACAAGGGGGTGCTGGCACCGATCGCCGAGTTTGAACAGGGCGGTGACGGGGTCAAGCCCATCTTTATCGACCCGTCTCGCGGCGTGATCCTCTCTCTGCTGGTGCAGTCACCGACTCTCAAGGAGCGGATCGATCAGGGTGGTGAAGTGGGTTACGTCATCATGGTGCTCGGCGTGCTCGGTACCCTGCTGGCCATCTTCTGCGGTATCCGCCTGTCGCTGATCGGCTCGTCCATGCGCAAGCAGCTGAAATCTGATCAGATCATCAAGGGCAACCCCATTGGTGACATGCTGGGGGCCTACCAGAGCCATCGCGGTGACAACATCGAGGATCTGGAGTCCAAGCTCGACGAGATCATCCTGCGCAACGTGCCCAAGTTCGAGAAGGGCATCAGCATCATCAAGCTGATCGCTTCCGTCGCGCCGCTGCTGGGCCTGCTCGGTACTGTAGTGGGGATGATTGCCACCTTCCAGGCCATCACATTGTTCGGTACCGGCGATCCCAAGCTGATGGCGGGCGGTATCTCGGAGGCGCTGGTGACCACCATGCAGGGTCTGGTCGTCGCGGTGCCCATGCTGTTCCTCTACACCATTGTGCAGACCCAGAGCCGTCGTCTGATCCAGGTGCTGGAAGAGCAGAGCGCCGGTTTCGTTGCCCGTTATCAGGAACGTCTGCACGCCTCCAAAGCCGCAGCGTAAGGAGTCACCCATGTGGTTCTGGTTGATTGAAGAAGTCGAGTCGGTCCGCCGGTTTTTGGGATTGGGGGGCGATGTACTGGTCGCCCTGTTCTTCCTGACCCTGATGATGTGGGCCCTGTTGCTGGAGCGCTGGTTCTACTTCATGGCGGTCTACCCCAAGCAGGTGAAGCAGACCAAGGCCACCTGGCTGGCCCGTACCGATCATCTCTCCTGGTCTGCCAAGCAGATCCGGCGCGAGCTGGTCTCACGGGTTGCCATGGCGGTGGACAAGGGGATGCCGGTCATCAAGGTGCTGATCGCTCTCTGCCCGTTGATGGGGCTGCTCGGCACTGTGGTGGGGATGGTGCAGGTGTTTGACACCCTGGCCATCACCGGCACCGGTTCGCCGCGGGCGATGGCATCGGGGATCTCCAAGGCAACGGTACCGACCATGGCGGGCATGATCGCCGCCCTTTCCGGCCTGTTTTTTGTCAACCAGCTCGATCACAAGGCCAAACTGGCGGTGCAAAAGCTGGAAGACAACCTGAAACACGGTTGATGCAGGATGCATACCCCCGGCGAGGCATGGCCTGCCGGGGGCACAGAACAAGCAAGGAGTTTCTGCTATGAGAAAACGTTACAGCGACAGCGGTGCTGACGAGGCGGCTATCGATTTGACCCCCATGCTGGACATAGTGTTCATCATGCTGATCTTCTTCATCGTCACCACCTCCTTCGTCAAGGAGTCCGGTGTCGAGATCAACCGTCCCAGTGCCAGCACGGCCGAGACGGTGAAGAAGGGCAATATCATGGTCGCGGTGCGCGAAAACGGTCAGGTCTGGGTCGACAAGCGGGTGGTCGAGGTGGGGGCGGTACGCGCCAACATCGAGCGGCTGCGGGCCGAAAACCCGGAGAGCGCCGTGGTGATCCAGGCCGATAACGAATCCCGTTCCGGTCTGGTGGTGCAGGTCATGGATCAGATCCGCATGGCCGGTGTCCAGAACATCTCCATCGCGGCAGACAAGAGCAGCTGATGCCGGAGAGAGACCTATGAGATACCTGATATCGTTGGCGGTCTCCTGTGTGGTGGTGTTCTTTCTGTTTCTGGGAATGAACAAGCTGATCACACCGGATCACCGGGAGCTGGTGGAGAAGGAAGACGTCAGCATGACCGATTTCATCCGCCTCAAGCCCCAGGAGACCCTGCAAGAGAAACAGCGGGAGCTGCCCAAACCGCCGCCGCCCAAGCGTCCGCCACCGCCTCCCGAGATGGAAGTGGCCAGCACGGATCGGCCTAAGATGGAGAGCGCGCCGATGGACATGCCCAAGCTCGACATCCCGGTCAACATCGGTGGTGGCAACGCGCTGGGGGCCTACAGCACCGGCGGCGGTGGTGGCGGAGTCGGTGGCAACAACGGCGCCATTCCGCTGGCAACCTTCGAGCCCATGATGCCCCGCAAGGCGGCGCTGGCGGGCCTGGCCTCCGGCAAGGTGCTGGTGGAGTTCACCGTCACCGAGCGCGGCACCGTCAGCAACGTGCGGATCGTCAAGGAAGAGCCGCGCAGCTATGACCTCGGCAAAGAGGCGCGCAAAACCATCGCCAAGTGGACGTTCAAACCGGCCATGGTGGATGGCAAGCCGCAGGCGAGCCGTATGCAGCAAGAGATCGAGTTTGCGGTCAACTAAGGAAGGTGGCGATGAACAAGTTACACAAGATGATCCTCGCCCCGGTCGCCATGGCGGTGCTGCTCAGCACCGCCAGTTGGGCCGCCGAGCAGCCGGCCCTGTCGGATCGGGCCTATCGGGCGGTCAACAAGGCGCAGGAGCTGATCACTGACAAGCAATACGGTCTGGCGAATGCCAGATTGCAGGAGGCACTCTCCAGCGTGGGTGATCGGGTCTACGACAAGGGGGTCATATTGCAGACTCTCGGTTTCGTAGCCGCCCAGCAGGAGAAATACGGTCAGGCGACCAAGTACTTTGCCGATGCCATCGCGACAGGCGGCCTGCCGCCACCGGTGGCCCAGCAGGTGCGCTACAACCTGGCCCAGCTCTATATGGCTGAGGGTAATTATCAGGGCTCGATCAAGACCATGAAGGAGTGGTTTGCCAACCAGGGCAAGGATGACAAGCCCAACTCCCATGCCTATATCACGCTGGCCAACGCCCACGTGCAGCTCAAGCAGTACCGTGACGCGATCCCGGCGGTGGATCAGGCGATCAAGCTGTCGGCAGGTAAAGCGCCGGAGTCCTGGTATCTGCTGAAGATGGGCGCTCACTACGAGCTGAAACAGTACAAACCGGCGACCGAGGTGCTGACCTCTCTGGTCAATATGTTCCCGGAGAAGAAGAAGTACTGGACCCAGCTGTCGGCCATGCATATGCAGGCAGGCAACGATGGCAAGGCGCTGGCGGCGCTGGAGTCGGCCTACAACCTCGGCATGTTGACCGAGGCTGCCGAGCTGCAGCGTCTCGCCAACTACCTCGCCTTCACCGGCATTCCCCATCGCGCCGCACGGGTGATGGAGAAGGGGATGAAGGACGGGGTGATTGAGCAGAGCGCTGGCAACTACAAGACCCTGGCCAACTACTGGCATCAGGCCAAGGAGCTGGATCCGGCCATCGACACCCTGGCCAAGTCCTACCAGCTGGCCCCGAGCGCCGAATTGCAGCTGAAAATGGCGCGCATGATGATCCAGAGCAAACGCTATCAGGATCTGGTGGCGCTGGCCGCCAAACCGGCAGCCAATGCAAATGGTGAACAGCGGGCGGATCTCAAGTTCCTGACCGGGGTCGCCTATTTTGAGCAACAAAAGCCGAAGGAGGCCCTCAACGCCTTCACCCAGGCGGCTCAGAATGGCAACGTCAGCGGTCGGGCATCCCCCTGGATCAGCTTCCTCAAAGAGCAGAGTGGTGCGGCGGGGGAGGCGGCCGTCCAGTAATTCCAATGACAACGCTTGAAGTCCCTTTTATGGTTGCCTGGTGGCTCCATTAACCGCTCTTCGGAGCGGTTTTTTTATGGTGGCAGCCAGTCCCTGCTGTAGTCGAAGCGCTATTTTCCACCTTTTCGCTCCAATGAAAGTGCCACAGTCAACATTGGCCTATCTCCTCCGAGGTGACAAACGTTTCAGCCAGGGCTGCAACCGTGACACCAGGTGGCACAGCGCTGTGGTCTAAGGGGGCGGGGTTGGTCCGCAGAGAGGGGGCTATGCTGTACATCTCTCTTTCAATGGCGACTTGCCAAGGGGGCTTTTGCTCTGTTGATAAGCATCACACCGAAAACGGCCACTTTTAACAAGAAAAGCAACATATGGAAGTTGAAATTTTGGTCGACTCGGGAAAGAATGCGCGCTCGGTTATTTGGCGCCGTGGTGCAGGTTGACCCGCCACCGGCAGACCGAAGATAAGATGGCCTCCGGCCCATTTGGTACAGGAAACCACACAGGAATTTTATGAGCCCCCTTCGCACTGCCGCTTCGGCCCTTTTATGCACACTTGCGCTGATCAGCCAGCAGGCTGCCGCCGTCGAGTACCGTCTGCCTGCGGCCAACAGCCGTCTGATCGGTGAGAATCTGGAATATGTGGTGCCTGCGGACAATCGTCCGCTGGAGCAGATTGCCTCCGAGTTTCAGTTGGGTTTGACCAATATCATGGAAGCCAACCCGGGCGTTGATCCCTATCTGCCCAAAGCGGGCAGCACCCTGATCATCCCTCACCAGTTGATCCTGCCCAACGCGCCCCGCGAAGGGATCGTCATCAACGTTGCCGAGATGCGCCTCTACTACTATCCGAAAGGGAAGAACGTGGTACAGGTATTGCCCATCGGCATCGGTCAGCTGGGGGTGAACACCCCGGAGAACTGGATCACCAAGGTAGAGCGCAAGCGCGCCAATCCGACCTGGACCCCGACCGAGAACATCCGTCGTCGCTATGCCGCCCAGGGCAAGACCCTGCCGGCAGTATGGCCAGCCGGTCCGGATAACCCCATGGGTCTGCACGCCCTTTACATCGGCAACCTCTATGCCATCCACGGAACCAACGCCACCTTCGGTATCGGTCTGCGGGTGAGCAGCGGTTGCGTGCGTCTGCGCGCTGACGACATCAAGTATCTGTTCGACAACGTGCCGGTCGGCACCCGCGTCCAGTTCGTCAACCAGCCGGTCAAGACCACGGTCGAGCCGGATGGCGGTCGCTACATGGAAGTACACGAGCCGCTGTCACGCACCGAGGAGGAGTTCAACTCCACCGCCTCCGTGCCGCTCCCGATGACACCGGCCATCACCCGCTTCATCGCTCACGCCGAGTCTGACTCCAACGTGGTCAAGCAGGTGCTGGAACAGCGTACCGGTATGCCGACCCGCCTCAATCCCTGATTGAGCAAGTTGGCGGTGCCGCGCGCACTGGCTGAATAAAGAAAACGGCGACCATCTGGTCGCCGTTTTTTATGGGTGAGTCACCGCTTGCTCACTGCACGCAGACCGGGCAGAAGGCGTAGGTGCCTTGCGGATCGTTGAAGCGGGTGAGCGGGTCAAGACTGCGGTTCACTTCCACCAATGCCTTGCCAAATCCAGCCGGCAGCCAGCTTTGCAACTGGGGGGCCAGCACTTGGGCACTGCTGTCAAACAGCTGGCGCAGGAACTTGTCCTTGGTGGACTCCTCCTGCTCGATGGGGGTGACCTGCCACTCCTTGAGGTTGGCCAGTTCGGCGGCGGCCTTGATGGCGTCATCCAGATTGCCGAACTCGTCCACCAGACCCAGGGCCTTGGCATCTTCGCCGGTCCAGACTCGGCCTTCGGCCGCTTTTTCGGCCTCTTCCGGGCTCAGACCACGGCCCTTGCTCACCAGACCGATGAAGCGCTGGTAGGTATCCTCCACGCTCAGCTGGATGGCCTGACCGACGTGATCCGGCAGGGCGCGGGTCGGGCCGACACCGACGTAATCTGTGGTGCCAACCCCGTCGGTATGGACACCGAACTGGGCCAACGCCTTGTCGATGGTGGCGAACATGCCGAATACCCCGATGGAGCCGGTGAGTGTGGTCGGGGAAGCGAAGATCTTGTCCGCATCGGCGGAGATCCAGTAGCCACCGGAGGCGGCATAGCTGCCCATAGAGACCACTACCGGTTTGCCTGCCTGTTTCAGGGCCAGTAGCTCGGCGCGGATCTGCTCGGCGGCGAAGGCGCTGCCGCCCGGGCTGTCGACCCGCAGGACCACGGCTTTGACCTTGTCATCGCGGCGGGCATCGGCCAGCAGGTCGGAGAGGCTGTCGCCGCCGATGGTGCCGGCAGGCTGGACGCCATCCATGATGGCGCCGCTGGCGACCACCAGACCCACCTCATCCTTGCCGCTCTGGGGATATTGTTCCGGAATGGCAGCCAGATACTCTTTCAGGCCGACCCCTTTCCAGCCGTGGTCGTCCGCTTCACCCACCTCTTTAATGACCGCCTGGGTCATCTCGTCGCGGGTGGCCAGCTGATCCACCAGCCCGTTGTCGAGGGCGTAGTTGGCGGCATTGCCACCGGCTTTGCGCAGCAGCTCGAGGAAGCGCTCCTTGCCCGGTGCGACCGCATCGGGTTCGATCTCCCGCTGCTCGGCTACGTCAGCCACATAGGATTGCCACAGCTGATCCAGCCAGCGCTGGTTCGCTTCTTTGCTCTCGGGGGACATCTCGTCGCGGGTATAGGGTTCGACGAAGGATTTGTAGGTGCCGACCTTGAATACATGCGGGGTGATGTTGAGCTTCTCCAGCGCCGACTTGAAGTAGGTCTGGTAGACACCAAGCCCCTCGATCACCACGGCGCCGCTCTGGTTGAGCAGCACGTGATCGGCGTGGGCCGCCAGCAGGTACTGGCCTTGAGTGTAGAAGTCGGCCATGGCAATCACCGGTTTGCCGCTCTCCCGGAAGGAGTCGATGGCACTCGCCACCTCCTGCAGTTTGGTGAAGTTGGCTCCCTGCAGCCCTTGCGGCTTGATCACCAGCGCCTTGATGCGCTCGTCATCCTTGGCATTCTTGATGGCCCATAGCAGGTCGGAGAGGACGATCTCGCTCGGCTGCTCGTCGCTGCTGTCCATCTGACGCAGCAGTTGTACGGTGGGGTCTGTCTGGGAGCGTTGCTCCACCAGCACGCCGTTGAGATTGAGGGTCAGCGCCCCTTCGATGGGCGCCTTGGGGGCCTCTTTCTGGCTGACGCTGAAGACGATGACCAGCACTACGATGAGAAACAGCAGATTGACCAGCATCAGCCGGGTGAAATTGAGCAGGCGCCACAGGCTGCGGAACAACCAACCCAGACCTTTGAAAATAGACATAGTCGCGTTATCGCCCTGTTAATGGGTAGAGAAGAGCCATTATTAACCAGTTGCGGGCGAAATTGCCATTTCCGACTGGCGGATCCCGCCTATCTTCGTTCAGGGCACGGCTGTTCGCTGAAAAATTGTCCAAACATTTGTTTGAAAAAGAATTTTCGATTCTTTACTCTAGCCTCAGTTTGATAACAAAAAATTAACTGGAGGCATCGTGAGCCGCTATCCGACCCTGCTGACCCCGCTCGACCTTGGTTTTACCCAGCTGCGCAACCGCGTGTTGATGGGCTCCATGCATACCGGCCTCGAAGAGGAGAAGGGTGGTTTTGACAAGCTGGCCGCCTTTTACGCCGAGCGCGCCCGTGGTGGCGTTGGCCTTATCGTCACCGGCGGCATTGCCCCCAATCTGCGCGGTCGGCTGGTGCCTCACGGCTCCCAGCTGAGCTTTCCCTGGCAGGTGAGCAAGCACAAGAAGGTGACCAACGCCGTGCATCAGGAGGGGGGCAAGATTGCGCTGCAGATCCTCCATGCCGGTCGTTACGCCTATCATCCGTTTAGTCTGGCGCCGAGTGCCCTCAAAGCCCCCATCTCCCCATTCAAACCGCGCGCCATGAGCGAGTGGCAGATCTGCGGCACTATTCGCGACTTCGCGGCTACAGCAGCGTTGGCCAAGGCGGCCGGTTATGACGGCGTCGAGGTGATGGGCTCGGAAGGCTATCTCATCAACCAGTTCATCTGCGAGCGCACCAACAAACGGACCGATGGCTGGGGCGGCAGCAGCGAAAACCGGATGCGCTTTCCGGTGGAGATTGTCCGCGCCATCCGCGAGCGGGTCGGCACCGACTTCATCATTATCTTCCGCCTCTCCATGCTGGATCTGGTGGAGCAGGGCTCGACCCTGGAAGAGGTGATTGCGCTCGGCAAGGCGCTGGAAGCGGTGGGGGTGACCCTCATCAACACCGGCATCGGTTGGCATGAGGCGCGCATTCCCACCATTGCCACCAGTGTGCCGCGCGGCGCCTTCAGCTGGGTGACTGCCGAGCTGAAAAAACACCTCAAGGTGCCGCTTATCACCACCAACCGGATTAACACCCCCGAGGTGGCCGAGCGGATTCTGGCGGGGGGCGAGGCGGACATGGTCTCCATGGCGCGCCCCTTCCTGGCGGATCCCGAATTTGTCATCAAGGCGGCCGAGAACCGGGCGGATGAGATCAACACCTGCATCGCCTGCAACCAGGCCTGCCTTGACCATGTGTTCAAGCAGAAGCGCGCCTCCTGTCTGGTCAATCCTCGAGCCTGTTTCGAGACCGAACTGACCTTTGGCCGCGTGCCCCAGCCCAAGAAGCTGGCGGTGGTGGGGGCTGGCCCCGCCGGGCTGGCCTTTGCTTGCTACGCTGCCGAGCGCGGTCATCAGGTGAGCCTGTTCGATCAGGCCAGCGAAATCGGCGGCCAGTTCAACTTCGCCAAGCAGATCCCGGGCAAGGAGGAGTTTCACGAAACCCTGCGCTATTTTGCCAAACGGCTGGAGAAGTGCGGCGTCGAGCTCTATCTCGGCCAGCGCCAGAGTGCCGAGAGCCTGCTCGGCGGCGGTTTTGACGAGGTGATCCTCGCTACCGGTATTCGTCCGCGCACCCCCAATATTCCGGGCATCGAACATCCCAAGGTGATGAGTTATCTCGATGTATTGCGGGATCACAAACCGGTCGGCCAGAAGGTGGCGGTGATCGGTGCCGGCGGCATCGGCTTCGATGTAGCCGAGTATCTGGTCGAGAAGAAGGTGGAGATGGATGCCGATGGGCACAGTGATCACTGGCTCAAGGAGTGGGGCATCGACAAACAGCTTGGCGAGCGCGGTGGCCTCACGGCTCCTGAAATCGACGCCCCCGAGCGCCAGATCTGGCTGCTCCAGCGCAAGGAGAGCAAGGTGGGTGACGGACTTGGCAAGACCACCGGCTGGATCCACCGTACCGTGCTCAAGAACCGCAAGGTGCAGATGCTCTCCGGGGTGCAATATCTGGGGATCGATGACGAGGGCTTGCACATTCAGGTGGGCGAGACCAAGCAGTGTCTGCCGGTGGATCAGGTTATCGTCTGCGCCGGGCAGGAGCCCCTTAAAGAACTGCAGGCGGGTTTGCAGGCAGCAGGCAAGCCGGTGCACATCATCGGTGGTGCCGACGTGGCAGCCGAGCTGGATGCCAAGCGAGCGATCAGACAGGGCGCCGAACTGGCTGCGGTCATCTAGCCAACCGTGCCCTCTTGTCCTTTATAGTGCGATAAACCCCTGAGCCTCAGGGGTTTTCTTCATTCGGTGCTGTGCTAAGGTAGCGCCATCATTGCCCCAGAGAAGGAATTGCCCATGGATGCCCTCACCCTGTTGCTCAATCGCCACTCCTGTGGCCGTCTCGCCGATCCCGCCCCGAGCGGTGAGGTGCTCGACAATATCCTCAAGGCGGGCCTGCGCGCGCCGGATCACGGCACCCTGACCCCCTGGCAGTTCATTCTGTTTGAAGGGGAGGGGCGTGAGCGGCTGGGCAAGCTGCTAGCCGAGGCGGCCCGTGCCCGTGGCGAAGATGAAGAGAGCATCAAGAAGTGCAGCGAAGCGCCACTGCGGGCGCCCTTGGTCGTCGCCGTGGCAACCCGTTATCAGGATCACCCCAAGGTGCCGAAACTGGAGCAGGAGCTCTCTGCCGGTTGTGCCTTGATGGCGATGCAGATGGCGGCACAGGCGCAGGGTTTCAACGGCATCTGGCGCTCCGGCTGGTTTATCTTTGATGAGCAGATCAACAAGGGACTGGGACTGGCGGCAGAGGATCAGCTGGTGGGTTTCCTCTATCTCGGCACCCCCATGCTGGAAGCACGCAAACTGCGCGAGCTGCCGCTCGATGAGTTTGTCCGCCGTTTCTGACTTTTCGGCCACGTTGCGGTTGAGAGAAGCAAAGCCTCGAGAAATCGGGGCTTTTCTGTTTAACCGTGAATAGTAACCAGAGAAATTGGGGAAAATAAATGGGTCAAAGAGGCTTCGCGCGCCATAGCAGGTAATTATTTAAATAGTGCGATGTACCTCGCAATCCTGTTGTATTTCACTATGTAAAACGTTTGCGCATTCGCTAATATCTCCCTGCCAGTTTAGAAGGGCACTCCTTCTAATTTTTCTGCGATGAGAGTCGCAATTCCGTAGCACCTTTTAACAGCCCAACGTCTTCGTGACATTGGGCTTTATTTTTATGGGGTGTAGGGGCTGTTGTGAACTGATGGCGGCATCAAGATGCAGCCCGGTTGGCAGCCTTATGACCTGTTTTTGGCTGGCAGGATCCGGGCCGGGTTGCCGACTACCCGAGCACCGGCCGGTACATCTCTGGTGACTACGGCGCCCGCGCCGACGATCGCCTCCCGCCCTATGGTTACGCCGGGCAGCAAGATGGCACCGCCCCCAATCCAGACCTTGTCTTCAATGGTGACCGGCAGCGCCGTCTCTGTTCCCTGAATTCGTTCGTCGGCCTCCAGTGCATGGGCCGCGGTATAGATCTGCACGTTTGGCCCAATCATCACATGGGCGCCGATGCGAATGGGGGCATTGTCCAGCAGGGTCGCTCCCATATTGATGTAGGAGTCCTTGCCCAGGTGGATGTGGCGGCCATAGGTGCAGTAGAGGGGCGGGCAGATGAAGGCATTCTCTGCCAGTTCGCCAATCAGCTCCGCCAGTAGTGCCCGCTGCTCTGTCTCCTCTTCCGCCAGATTGAAACGGCGATAGCGCCGTGCCGCCTCCCGGCGCAACTGGGCCAGCTCGGGTGTCATGCAGTTGTACGGTTGGCTGCTAATCATCTTCTGGTATTCGCTCATGGCAGGGCCTCAATGATGTGGAAGAACGATGTTAATCCCTTATTGGCCAGAGAAGCGTGAACCGTCCCCCAGAGTAGGAAAGGGGGGAGAAACAACAAGAGCACCCGTGGGTGCTCTTGTTTAATAAAGATGCTGACTTGCCGCCTTGAGAGTGGGAGCTATGTTTAGCCGTGCTTGCGGCCGGAGAGGCGGCACCACTCCTCCTTGACTGCGGTCGGGTCCATCTCGAACCACTGGCCGTAGATAGTTTCCAGTTCCGGGGCCTGGCTCTCCAGCACGCCGGAGAGGGCCATCAGGCTGCCCGGCTTGCCGTGGCCGGCGATCAGCGGAGCCAGTTCGCGCAGCGGGCCTGCCAGGATATTGGCGACCACCACGTCCGCTTCGACATCTTGCGGCTGGTCGGCCGGCAGGTAGAGCTCAATCTGGTCGGCGACGCCGTTGCGCGCGGCGTTATCGCGGCTGGCCTGAATGGCTTGCGGGTCGATGTCGATGCCGATGACGCGGGCAGCACCCAGTTTCAGGGCGGCGATGCCGAGAATGCCGGAGCCACAGCCAAAGTCGACCACGGTTTTACCGGTCAGATCCAGCCCATCCAGCCACTGCAGGCAGAGAGCTGTGGTGGGGTGGGTACCGGTACCGAAGGCCAGACCCGGATCCAGCATGACGTTGACCGCATCGGGGTTCGGCACATCGCGCCAGCTCGGGCAGATCCAGAGGCGCTCGCCAAACTGCATCGGGTGGAAGTGATCCATCCACTCGCGCACCCAGTCCTTGTCTTCCAGCTGCTCGACCTTGTAGCCGACGTTTTCGCCGAAGATCTGCTGGAAGAAGGCGATGGTGGGGGCCGGATCGGTTTCGGCATCAAACAGACCCATCACTTCGGTCTCGCCCCAGAGCGGGGTTTCACCGGGCATGGGTTCGTAGACGGGCACATCCTTGGCATCCATAAAGGTCACCGCCTGGGCTCCACGCCCCAGCAGCATGTTGCTCACCTTGTCTGCGGTCTTGGCAGTGGCGTTGATTCGAATTTGTATCCAGGGCATGGCGTTGACTCTTCATAAATGTGAAACCGCGAGATTCTACCATCATGGGGCAGTGCTGTCGTGGTTTGCCCATGACGTGGAGGGATTCGGGGGCTTTTGCCGGATTGGCACGGTTCCTGTATTGCTCTATGCAGGCGAAGACGACCGGTTTTCGCTGAACGCTTTGCTCAAGTTCCGTCATCTTTCACTGCCACCCTCGGGTGGCATTTTTTTATCTGCACTTGTTTGCCTGGTAAACAGTCTGCCAGATAAAAAAAGAGCAAGGTCGGCACCTTGCTCAAGGACGGGCTGACGCCGTTTTGGCGCATTCATGCTGCTGTTGGCACGCCAGATGCAAAGACTAGATTGTCCTGCATAAGGATATGTGTGTGATTGTTACCCCAATGTTCAGGTATTCAGGCCATTTCTCGCGAAATGGCCTCTTTTTTGGCTGATTGTCGGACGTTGGCCTGCCACAGGCAGTCATGAGTGCCGCTGGTTGTGCCCGTTTGGGGCATCTCCTTGGTGAACTTATCCCATCATGGTGCGTTTGAGGGCTTAGTTGGCAAAGCCGCTCATGTCGATCACCAGCTTGCCTACCATGCGTCCCGCCTCCACCTCGGCATGGGCCTGAGCCAGCGTGACCGGGGTCAGCGACGGGATGGTTCTGGTCAGAGTGGTCTGCAGTACTCCTTCATCGACCAGTGCCGCTACCCGGCCGAGCAGGCGGTGCTGTTCGATCATGTCCGGCGTCTGGAACAGGGAGCGGGTGAACATGAACTCCTGGCTGAAGGTGACACTCTTGCTCTTGAGCAGGGAGAGATCCCACGGCTCGCTCGATTCGGCGATGGTACAGATATGGCCAAACGGGCGGATCAGCCCTGCCATGGTGGCCCAGTGTTCGGCGGTGGCGTTGGTGCAGAAGATGGCATCGACCTGAGTGATGCCAAGGGCGGTCAGCTCCTCCTGCAACTTGTGGTGGTTTACGACCTGATGGGCGCCCATCTCGAGGCACCACTCGCGGCTCTCGGGGCGGGAGGCGGTCGCAATCACCTCCATGCCGGTGAGCTGGCGGGCCAGCTGGATGGCGATGGAGCCCACGCCACCGGCGCCGCCGATGATCAGCAGTTTGCCACGGCTTTCGCGGGTAAGAGCGAAGCGCTCGAACAGGGTCTCCCAAGCGGTGATGGCGGTGAGCGGCAGGGCGGCGGCCTCCACATCGCTCAAGCTGGTGGGGGCGATGGCGGCGATGCGCTCATCCACCAGTTGCAGGGCGCTGTTGCTGCCCGGACGGCTGATGTCGCCGGCATACCAGACCCGGTCGCCCGCCTTGAACAGGGTAATTTCGCTGCCGGTGGCGATCACTTCCCCCACCGCATCCCAGCCCAGCACCCGGGGCGAGCTTTCAATTTTGGCTTTGGGGGAGCGCACCTTGGTATCCACCGGATTGACGGAGGTAGCGCTAACCCGCACCAGCAGGTCCCGCGGGCCCGGAACCGGATCGGGCAGGTTGGCGGCGATAAAGCAGTCGGGGTGGTCGCTTGGCAGATAGTGAGTCAGGGCAATGGCTTTCATGGTTTTTCCTTTCAAATCGCTGTGTTCGGGATTGCCACTCACTCTAGTCTGGTTGATTATCAAGATTAAGATGGGTAATCGGTAAAGACTGTTTGAATATATGAACAATGTCGATCTGGAGTTGATGGGGCTGTTTGCCACCGTGGTGGAGCAGGGAAGCTTTACCCGGGCCGCCGAGCTGCTCGGTATGCCCAAGTCATCGGTGAGCCAGAAGATCTCGCGGCTCGAATCCCAGCTCGGGGTGCGGCTGTTGCAGCGCACCACCCGCAGGTTGAGCCTGACCCCGCAGGGGGAGCTCTATGTGGAGCACTGTCAGGGGCTGCTGGCACTGGCCCGCAGTGCCAATCTGGCGATGGCACGGCTGCGCTCGGCCCCGGCGGGGCGGGTGCGGATCACTGCCCCCGAGGCGACCGGTACTCTATTGCTTGGCCGGATCCTCGCCGAGTTTCGCGCCCTCTATCCCGAGGTGGTGCTGGAACTGACCCTGAGCGATGAACAGCTCGATCTGGTGGGGGAAGGTTATGATTTGGCGCTGCGGGCGGCGCCGCTGAAAGACTCCAGCCTCATCTGTCGGCGTATCGGTCAGGTGGCGCGTCATCTGGTGGCTGCGCCCGCCTATCTGGCGGCCCACGGCATGCCGCAGCAGTTGAGCGAGCTGGGCCGTTATGCCTGTCTGGTGCACTCGGCCATGCCGGTGTGGCCATTGCAGGAGGGGGGCTGGCGGCCGCAGGGGGCCTGTGTCAGCAACAGCTTGCTGGCGCTGCGGGAGATGGCGCTTCATGACGGGGGGATTGCCCTGTTGCCCCACCATGTCTGTGAAGGGGATTTGGCGGCGGGGCGGCTGCAGAAGGTGTTGCCGGATCAGCCCATTCCGGCCAACCCGTTCTACCTAATCTATCCGAGTCGGGAGCATCTGGCCCCCGCTCTGCGCACCCTGATGGATTTCGTGGCCGAGCGGTTGCCGTTCGCCTGAGTTACCAGCTGCTCTGGCTGGCCGACTCCTGATTGGGTTTGAGGCCGAGGGGGACCGACTGGCGCTCCGCCAGCATGCGGATCTGCCCTTCAATCAGGCTGGCGCTGGGGCCCAGCACCAGCACCAGCTGGTGGTCGTTGAGCTGGATCCAGGAGAGGCAGCCCAGACCCAGCAGGCGGGATTCATCCACCAGTGAAATATCGCGCACCCGCAGGCTGAGGCGGGTGATACAGACACTCATCGCCACCAGATTGTCCATCCCGCCCAGCACCTTGAGGTACTGGATCGCCAGCATCTGCGGGTCTGAGGGGGCAACGCTGGCAAGGCGCGGATGCTCCACCGCGATGGGCTTGCTCGGCATGCTGAGGGGGGCACGCTCCAGCAGCTGATAGAACAGCAGGGTGTAGGCGACGAAGAACAGGATACCGACCGGGATGAGCCAGAAGCTGTGCTCCCCTGCCTGATAGCTCAGCACCAGATCCAGCAGACCGGCGGAGAAGTAACTGCCCACCTTGATCCCCAGCCCGCTACAGACCGCCAGCGACAGTCCGGTCAGCAGGGCGTGGGCGAGAAACAGCCAGGGGGCGGTAAAGGCGAACAGAAATTCGATAGGCTCTGTGATACCCACCAGTGCCGAGGTGAGCGCAAGGGTGAGCAGCAGCCCGCCCTGTGGCAGCCGCTGCATCCGCTGGCGGTGCAGCCAGATGGCAAAACAGGCGCCCGGCAGGCCGAACATTATGATGGGGTAAAGACCGGCTACATATCCTTCATGAAGGGGCTGGGCGGTGGCCAGCGCCTGCAGGTTGCTCTCGCCAAGGCCGATGACGCTGCCCAATACCTGATGCAGCCCGAGCGGGATTAACAAGCGGTTGAGGGTGCCGTAGCAGAAGGCGCCAAACGGCGTGGTAAGCAGCTCCGAGGTGAGCAGGGTCAGCCCGCGCTCCAGCGGTGGCCACAGCAGCGAGAGGGGGATGGCGATCAGCAGGCAGGCCAAGGCCGACACCAGCAGGCTGGGAAACTCCCCCCTGGCGATCTGCAGCCAGCGGGGCAGCGTTTGCTGGTGAACCCATGGATAGATGATGGCAGTGGTGAGCCCCGCCAGCAGACCGCAGATCATGTCGGCGTGCAGGTTGGGGGCCAGCGTATTGAAGGCGGTGCTGAGCAGCAGGAAGTTGACCGCCCCCGCCAACGTCTGTCCGCCCAGCTCCTGCCGACTCAGGCCAAAGGCGATCGCCACCGCATAGATGAGCGGCATCTGGCTGAAGATCGCCTGACCGGTGAGGGAGAGCACCGCCAAATCGAGCACGTCGGGTTGCCCAAGCCGGTAGATCAGCGCCGCCATCGGCAGGATGGAGACGGGCAGCAGCAGGGCATAACCGAGCCGCTGCAGGGCTTGAGTAACGACTTGTCGAGTGGCTTTAACGGGCATACAGCGGCTACGTTCTGTGACTTGGCGCACAGTTTAACCGGAAAACACCTATTTGGGGATAGTTTTGGAACCCATAATTTATATTTTTATTATTTCTGCCCGAAAAGGTCGCGCACTTCCCGCGAGGGCGGTGCCGTCAGCAGGCTGACCGTGATAAAGACCACCAGCGCCAGCGTGAGGCTTGGCACTATGGCGTGCAGGCCAGCCAGCTTGATCCCCCACTGACTCAGTACCCCATAACTGACGATGCCGCTGACCATGCTGGCCAGTGCGCCCGGGCCGTTGGCCCGCGACCAGTAGAGGCCGAGCACCAGTGGCCAGAGGAACACCGCTTGCAATCCGCCAAAGGCGAGCAGGTTGAGCCAGATGATCATCTCGGGCGGTTGCAACGCCGCCAGCAGCACCAGAGTGCCGAGGATCAGGGTACAGAGCAGGGAGAGGCGGGGGATGCGCACTTCCAGCTTCTCCTGCTTTGGACTCAGATAGTTGAGATAGAGATCCTTCACCAGAGTGGCGGAAGCCTGGATCAGCTGGGAGTCGATGGTGGACATGATGGCCGCCATCGGCGCCGCCAGAAAGACCCCGGCCAGCCAGGGGGGCAGCACTTCCATCATCAGGGAGGGCATGATCTTGTCCGGGCTGTCCATGCCCGGCAGGATGGCGCGACCCAGAGCGCCCGCCAGATGCATGCCGAACATCAGCAGGGCGCTGACCACGGTGCCGATCAGAATGCCGCGATGGAGCGCCTTGCTGTCGCGATAGCCAAAGCAGCGCAGCGCCGAGTGGGGCAGCCCTACCACTCCGACACAGACCAGGATCCAGAAACTCAGCATAAAGGGCTGGGTCAGCATGTCGCCGGCCCCCTGCGGGCTCACCAGCTTGGGATCGATCTCCCTGAGCTGGTGGATGAGGTTTGGCAAGCCGTCACCGGCGACCAGAATGCCCGCCAGCAGGGCACCGGTGCCGATCAGCATGATGATCCCCTGCAGAGCATCGGTCATTACCACGGCGCGGAAGCCGCCGATGATGGTGTAGAGCAGTACGCAGCTGGCAAACAGCATCAATCCCTGCTGGTAGGAGAGGCCGGTGGCGGTCTCCAGCAGGCGGGCGCCGCCGATAAACTGCACCACCATGGTCGCGATAAAGGCGAGGATGATAGTAACGGAGCCGAGGATCACCACCGCCTTGCTCTGGTAGCGGGCCCACAGCATGTCGTTGATGGTCACCGCATTGACCCGGCGGGCGATGATGGCGAACTTCTTGCCAAGCACCCCCAGAGTGAGCCAGACGGTGGGCAGCTGGATCATCGCCAGCAACACCCAGCCAAGGCCGATCTTGTAGGCGGCACCCGGCCCACCGATAAAGGAGGAGGCCGAGGTGTAGGTGGCCACTAGCGTCATCGCCAGCACCAGCCCGCCCATGCTGCGGTTGCCGATGAAGTACTCCTGCACGAAGTTGCCTTGCGCGCGATGGCGGCTGGCCCAGAAACCCACCCCCAGCACCAGCACCAGATAGATGACGAGCGGCAGCATCAACTCAAGATTCATGGGATGACTCCTTGCCGGAAGGGGAGTGGGTATCGAGGGGGATCTCCACAAACAGCCGGTTCACCATCAGGGCGCAGAGCAGAATGAACAGCAGCGGCATCACCATGCAGCTGAGCAGGAACCACAGTGGCAGCCCCCACAACTCCAGCTGGGGCGGGATAAAATAGGCGGTGCCATACCAGGCAAAGAAGTAGAACAGGGTCAGCAGCAGGCAGAAAGCTGCTTCCCGGCGGGCGAGAGCAAAACGGTTCACCTTGGCCTCCGACAAATTTGAGGGGCGCAAGAATAACAAAAAAGGGCCATGTCGCCATGGCCCTTTTTCAGCAGAGGCTCCTTGCGAAGCAGACTTCCACCGGAAGTCCGGTCTCTATCAGTGATCCTACAGACCCAACTTCTTGTGCAGATAGTGGGCGTTGGTACTGCCACCGTGCAATGTCATCGGGTCTCTATCAGCGATCCTTACAGACCTAACTTCTTGTGCAGGTAGTGGATATTGGTGCCACCGTGCTGGAAGTTTTCGTCTTTCATGATCTCTTTTTGCAACGGTACGTTGGTCTTGATCCCTTCCACCACCAGCTCGTCCAGCGCATGGCGCATGCGGGCGATGGCAATGTCACGATTCTCGCCGTAGCAGATCAGCTTGCCGATCATTGAATCGTAGTGGGGCGGTACCTTGTAACCGGCATAAATGTGGGAGTCCCAACGCACGCCCAGACCACCCGGCGCGTGGAAGCGCTGAACCAGACCCGGAGAGGGCATGAAGGTGGCCGGATCTTCGGCGTTAATCCGGCACTCGATGGCATGGCCACGGATGCGGATATCCTGCTGGGTGATCGACAGGGGCTGACCGGCGGCGATGCGCAGCTGCTCCTTGATCAGATCGATACCGGTGACCATCTCGGTGACCGGATGCTCAACCTGGATACGGGTGTTCATTTCGATGAAATAGAACTCGCCGTTCTCGTACAGGAACTCGAAAGTACCCGCACCGCGGTAGCCGATCTCGATACAGGCGCGCACACAGCGCTCGCCGATGAACTTGCGCATTTCGGCGGTGATGCCGGGTGCCGGCGCCTCTTCCACCACCTTCTGGTGGCGACGCTGCATGGAGCAGTCGCGCTCGCCCAGATAGAGGGCGTTGCCCTGGCCGTCTGCCAACACCTGAATTTCGATGTGGCGCGGGTTTTCCAGGTACTTCTCCATGTAGACCATGTCGTTCTTGAAGAACTGGCCTGCTTCGGATTTGGTTAGGGCAATGGCGGAGGCTAGCTCGGCCTCGCTGCGTACCACGCGCATGCCACGACCACCGCCGCCACCGGCAGCCTTGATGATCACCGGATAGCCGATGCGCTTGGCAATAGCGGCATTGCGCTTGGTGTCGTTGTCCACCGGACCGTCAGAGCCCGGTACACACGGTACGCCTGCCTTCTTCATCGCTTCGATGGCGGAGACTTTGTCACCCATCAGGCGGATGGTCTCGGCGCGCGGGCCGATGAAGATGAAGCCGGATTTTTCGACCACTTCGGCAAAATCGGCGTTCTCGGAGAGGAAGCCGTAACCCGGGTGGATGGCCACGGCACCGGTCACCTCGGCGGCGGCGATGATAGCCGGAACGTTGAGGTAGGAGTCGGTACTGGCTGGTTTGCCGATACAGATGGATTCGTCGGCCAGCAGCACATGTTTGAGCTCCCGGTCGGCGGTGGAGTGAACGGCCACTGTCTTGATCCCGAGCTCTTTGCAGGCGCGCAGGATCCGCAGGGCAATTTCACCGCGGTTGGCGATGACTACTTTGTCCAACATGGGTGGCGATTTCCCTTATTCGATGATGAACAGCGGCTCGTCAAATTCGACGGCCTGACCATTTTCAACCAGGATCGCTTTGATCACACCGGCCTTGTCAGACTCGATTTGGTTCATCATTTTCATGGCTTCGACGATGCACAGGGTATCGCCGACATTGACTTGCTGACCCACTTCCACGAACGGCTTGGCTTCCGGGCTGGAGGAGCGGTAGAAGGAGCCAACCATGGGAGAGCGCATCAGGTGACCGCTCGGTGCGGCATCTGCGGCCGGCGCAGCGGAAACCGGGGCGGCGGCTGGAGCGGCAACCGGAGCGGCTGCTTGCTGCATGATCATCTGCGGTGCGGCAGTGACCTGGCCTGCGAAGTTGCGGCTGATGCGAACGGACTCTTCACCTTCGGAGATCTCCAGTTCGGCGATGCCGGACTCTTCAACCAGTTCAATCAGCTTCTTGATTTTGCGGATATCCATTAGCATTCTCTTTCTTCTTTATCTGATCAGTGATTATCAAGCCGCGTGCAGATGGCGCACGGCCGCGGTTAAAGCGAATTGATAGCCATCGGCCCCCAGACCACAAATGACCCCTTTGGCGACATCAGACAGATAGGAGTGATGACGAAACGGCTCCCTGGCATGAACGTTTGACAGGTGAACCTCGATAAAGGGTATGGCGACACCCAGCAGCGCATCGCGGATGGCGACGCTGGTGTGGGTGAAGGCGGCCGGATTGATGATGATGAAATCCACCTGACCCATGGCCTGATGGATGCGGCTGACCAACTCATGTTCGGCGTTGGATTGCAGATGTTCCAGAGTGACACCGAGTTCGCTGGCGTTGAGCTTCAGATCGGCGACGATCTCATCGAGCGTCTTGCTGCCGTAGATACCCGGTTCCCGTTTGCCCAGCAGATTCAGGTTTGGACCGTTGAGCAGGAGAATTCGGCGATGTTGCGACATATTGAGTGCATCCTCGATGATCATGCTGCTATCTGTCAGCTATCTTGTGGACTACCTGAAATCTAGCCATTTTCTGCGCAAATCGGTGTGCCCTGGCACACAGATTTCGCAATTATATTGATTTCGTGAAAATTAGCAGCATTTTACTGGTCTAATCTCTACATCTGGCTATTTATTGAGCGCCGCCTCCCTGTGCACCCAGTTTCAGCCGCTCAGGCCGTTTGTACCGCTGTAGAAACAGCAAAGCCGGCACAGGGCCGGCTTTGTCGAGCAACAAACGAAGCGGGATCAGGCTGCTTCCGACTTCTCGCGGATGAGTTTGTCTACTACGCCCGGATCCGCCAAGGTGGAGATATCCCCCAGGCTGTCGGTCTCGCCGGTGGCGATCTTGCGCAGAATTCGCCGCATGATCTTGCCGGAACGGGTCTTCGGCAGCCCCTCCGCCCAGTGAATGACATCTGGCGTGGCGATGGCACCGATCTCCTTGCGCACCCACTCCTTCACCTCTTTGTGCAGCTCACGGCTCGGCTCTTCCCCGGCGATCAGGGTGACATAGGCATAGATGCCCTGACCCTTGATCTCGTGAGGAACCCCCACCACCGCGGCTTCGGCGATCTTGGGATGGGCCACCAGCGCCGATTCGATTTCGGCGGTACCCATGCGGTGGCCGGAGACGTTCAGTACATCATCCACCCGTCCGGTGATCCAGTAGTAGCCATCGGCATCGCGACGGGCACCGTCGCCAGTGAAGTAGCGGCCGGGGAAGGTGGAGAAGTAGGTCTGCTCGAACCGCTCGTGATCGCCGAATACGGTGCGCATCTGACCCGGCCAGGAGTCGGTGATCACCAGATTGCCCTCGGTGGCCCCCTCCAGCGGTTCGCCCATGTTGTCGACCAGCGCAGGTTGCACCCCGAAGAAGGGACGAGTCGCCGAGCCCGGTTTCAGGTCGGTGACGCCGGGCAGCGGCGTAATCAGGATGCCGCCGGTCTCGGTCTGCCACCAAGTATCGACGATGGGGCAGCGCTCATCGCCAATGGTGCGGTAATACCACTCCCAGGCTTCCGGGTTGATGGGTTCACCCACCGAGCCCATGATGCGCAGGCTCTGGCGTGATGTGCCGGTGACAGCTTCGTTGCCTTTGGCCATCAGGGCGCGGATGGCAGTGGGGGCGGTATAGAGAATGGTGACCTGGTGCTTGTCCACCACCTGACTCATGCGGTTGGTGGCCGGGTAGTTGGGCACCCCTTCGAACATGATGGTAGTGGCACCGTTGGCAAGCGGCCCGTAGACCAGATAGGAGTGACCGGTAACCCAGCCCACATCGGCGGTACACCAGTAGATATCCTCTTCGTGGTAGTCGAACACATATTTGAAGGTGAGGGTGGCATAGACCAGATAGCCGCCGGTGGTGTGCAGCACCCCTTTGGGTTTGCCGGTGGAGCCGGAGGTATAGAGGATAAAGAGCGGATCTTCGGCGTTCATCGCCTCGGGCGGGCAGTCGCTGCTGACGGCTGCGGTCGCTTCATGCCACCAGATGTCGCGGTGGTTGTGCCAGGCGACATTGCCGCCGGTGCGCTTGAGGACGATCACCTTGTTGACCTGGGTTTCCGGGTTGGTGAGCGCTTCATCCACATTCTTCTTGAGCGGCACCGGACGGCCGCCACGCAGTCCCTCGTCGGCGGTGATGACGATGCGCGAGCCCGAGTCGATGATGCGGCCAGCCAGCGCTTCTGGCGAGAAGCCGCCGAATACGATGCTGTGTACTGCGCCGATGCGGGTACAGGCCAGCATGGCGATGGCGGCTTCGGGCACCATCGGCATATAGAGGCAGACCACGTCGCCGCGGTGAACCCCTTGTGCTTTCAAGACGTTGGCAAACTTGCACACTTCGGCGTGCAATTCGCGATAAGTGAGTTTGCGATCTTCGGCAGGGTTGTCCCCTTCCCAGATGATGGCGACCTTGTCGCCACGCTCTGCCAAGTGGCGATCGAGGCAGTTGGCGGAGACGTTGAGCTGGCCATCCTCAAACCATTTGATGGAGACATGGCCCGGATCGTAGGAGGTGTTTTTTACCTTGGTGTAGGGCTGTATCCAGTCGAGGATTTTGCCCTGTTCACCCCAGAAGGTATCGGGATCCTCGACGGAGGCCTGGTACATGGCGGCGTAGTCGCCCTTGTCGAGCAGGGCGCTGTTGCTGATATGGGGTTTGACCGGATAGACCTTGCTCTCGCTCATCACTCACTCCTTTGAATACATACTTTTAATAATTAAGTAACAACTTATACCTTTGGCTGATGGGGGCAATTAGACTTTTGGATAGACAGCAACATTTGGTTACAGGGTAATGGGTGACACTCAGGTGGTGAGTGAGTAAAAAGGAGGACTTTGATGGATGGAGGTAGTTATGTTCTCTCTATTGCTCTGTGCATCCCTCTGGCAGTTTGATGTGCCTGTACTGGCAGACAAGCCCCCCAAAGAGTTTGCGATTACGCATCAGGAGCCGTCACAGACCGTGCGGGATCGGGTTGCCGATCAGCTTGGCAACGCATGGCAGGCAAAAAAACCGGGGGCCAAATTTTCCCTCAGTGAGCCTGGATCCCGTTACTCTGGCGACTCACCGCTCACACGCATGCTCAATGAGCGGGATGATGGTGGTGTTCCCACCCTGACGTTTGGCAGATAGTCATATCTATCGCCAGGGGATTTTCCCCTGCGGCACCAATGACATCATCATCCTTTGATGAACGCAGTCGACCTGACGTTGCGTACCAATAGATAATCCCTTTTTCCCCTGTTAAGGGCTTGTGGGCACAGATGTTCAGCCTGAGTTGCAAGCCCTTGCTACCGTGGTCCTTTTGACATCCCGAGAGAGCGTTATGTCGCTAACAGAGGATGTTTATCATGCGCGATCAGAGCGTTAGTGCTTGAGCTGTGCGGCTTGCTGGCAAAGAGGGCTGACGATGATTGACTCTGTTGTAATGGAATTTGGCAACATGGTTGGCATGTTGCCATTTGGTCAGGAAACCTGGAGTGCGCAGCAACAGGATATCCCCCTGATTGCAGGAAGCAGTTGCATTGTAGAGCCTAATGATGCGATGGGTTTGACTGTCTGTGCGTTTTCATTTGGCTGGACCCAAGATAGGTGGGCGCTGGTAAACGTGGAAGTTGCCTGTGGTGTGAGTGTTACCAGCTGAAGCGATAGCTCAGGGTCAGGTTCACGACGGGTTGCCAATCGCGATCCTTGATGAGCCACTGCTTGGCACCCGCTTCTGCGTCGAGTTGCCACTTTTGCCAAGCCCAACTGTGCTCCAGGGTTAGCCCCCAGTCTCGCCAACCTTCATGAGCATCATAAGCGGCCATGTGTGCCTGACTGCCCCGGGTCAGCCAGAGGTTGAGGGAGAGCCCGGCCGGCAGCGGCAGGCTGTGCTCCATGTACCAGAGCTGGCCATAACGGCCAGTGAGGTCGACGAGCTGGGACAACGTCAATTGATGGTCATCATCCAGCTGCCATCCCAGGCGCCACATAGCACTGAAACGGGTACTATCAACCACTGGCATGGATCCGACTCCCAAGGCGATAAAACTCTTTTCATAGAGAGGTAGTGCCAGCCCGGCACTGCTTCCGTTAGTGAAAAGGAGCCCAACCTGGGTCTCCCGTTCATAACCCCACCAGAGTTGGCTGTGCTGGGTTGCGTTACTACTGGCCTGGTTACTGTCCAGTTGCCAGCTGCTGCCGAGTAACAACTCCTTTGCTTGCAATGGTAGCGTTACCAGTATTAGCAGCGACAGCCAATACTTATTTGCCATATAGCCGCGCCCAGTCCCGATCCTGATGCATTCCCATCAGATGACAGATGATGCCGGAGCGCTGGAAAGCATAAATCAGCAGTACGCTGGCGGTGCAGAGCAACATGATAAGGCCAAAACTGTTGGGCAGTATGGTGCCCTGACGGGCGGTCCACCACAGTAGCAAGGGGCCCCACAGGTGCACGAAGATGCTCTTGTGGAAGATGAAGACGGTCAGCGAGTACATGCCGATCCAGTTGAGTGGTCGCCAGCAGAGACGGATATTGTGTTGGTGTAGCCAGAGCACGGTACCGATCACCAGAAACTCCATACCCCAGATCCCGGCTCGGCCGATCATGTCCAGCGCCAGTTCGTGTTCGTTGGCGTAGATGTCGTTGAGCTCGACCGTGCTTGTCTCGCCGAACATGAGATAGATGGCCAGCGCCACCAGCGACAGCGTCAGTACCAGGCGGTTGAGGCGATCTCGCCATTGTGGGCGCTGATGCCAGCACCAGCCATAGAGAAAGCCGAAACAGCCACTGGCCATGAAGAGGTCGAGACGGGCATCCAGCTCATAGTCGGGGTGAACGTGCAGCTTCATCCAGCTGTCGATATGGCCGAGCAGATCCTGTACGCCGAGTTGATCCAGTAGCAGGCTTAGAAGGGTCAGCAGGAGCATGCCGCGGATGCCGAACCAGGCATACACCATGGAGAAGAGCGCCAGCAGGCACATCCAGAGCATGACCGGGTAGAACGAGATGGCCTCGCCGAAGTTGGGGGCGATGACCAACCCTTCGACATAGAGCATCAGTATGATGCTGGCAAACAGGGCCAGCTTGCTGCCCAGCTGCGGCTTGAAGCTGGCCTGATCGCGGCGGCTCAGGTTGAATGCGGCCAAGGCCAGGTAGATCTGGCTGACCCAGGGGATTAACCAGGCTGATGCGTGTGCTGTCAGCTGATCCATGGGGAGCAGGTGTCCCGCCATTGCCTTGTGTGATACATAGAAGCTGTCCCACAAGGCATGTTCCCGATTGAAGAAATCGATGTACCAGTAGTTGAGGTAACCGGTGTAGTGCTCGAAGACGGCCATGAAGATGACAAGCCCGCGCAACAGATCGAGGCCTGTGATGCGCGCATCCTGTGGAGGCATACGATTGCTCCTGTGTAGTGTGGCGAAAGGAGCGGCACTATATAGGCTTTTTTAAAACTGAACGGGAGCTGAATGTAAGCAAATATTACGGGGAGCTGTACCGATGTGCTTGTAATGACTGGGAAGTGCCTGACCTGGCTGTCATGATTTGCAATATTATTGGCTGTTTTTTAGCCTTTCTCTCGACCAAATGCCTGAATACCGCGCACCAGTACCAGCCAGCCGAGCAGATGGAACGGGAGGGCAAGCAGATAGAGCAGCAGGAAGTGCGACTCGCTGCCACTGCTGTTGATGAAGTCGATCCAGGCGGCCAGCAGCGCCAGCATGCCGGCAATCTGGAAGCGGCGGCGCAACACCACCTCGACGCCGAGATTGGCAAGGTAGAGGGTGAGCAGGATGCCGGCAAATCCGGTGAGCTGGGCGGTGCCGTAGAGCTCGCGATCCGGGTTGAACAGCAGCGCAATCAGGGGAGTAATGCCCTGATCCAGCGGGATCAGGGCCAGCAGCCAGCATGCAATCAGAAGCAGGGCTGTCTTCATCGCGGACTCAGTCGGCGGACGGTGCCGGTTTGACCAGAGAGAGGTAGTTGGCATCCATCTTGAGGAAGACCCCCAGCAGACGGGCACTGGCGCCGTAGAAGCCAAACCGGTCGGCGGCGCGACAGGCGCTTTCGAACTTGTCAAACCAGCCCAGCAGATGACCGTGCAGCAGCGCTTCCTGCTCGTCGAGCCAGCGTTCCCGCTCGGCCGCGCTCTTGGCTTCCGCCCCACGGATGATGAGATTGCCCATCAGATCCAGCTCGATTGCCAGATGGTCGGCAGGCTCTTTGTATTTATCGCTGACATTGATACCGAGGCGATCGAGGCGGGCCTGCATCTCGGCCATCGGGGCCTGCATCAGCAGCTTGGCCTCGCCGCGGTAGAGCGATTCGTAGGGCAGGGCGCCCTGTTTGGGATCCACCAGAAACAGGCCGGCGAAGTCGGCGGCCAGTTCCAGCTGGCGATCCGGGCGCACCAGCAGGCGGGCGATGGCATCGTTGAGCTCGGCCACGGCTTCGCGCATCGGATCCAGGGTGGAGAGGCTTTTCAGGAAGCTTCGCACATCATAGGTGTCATATTCGGCGATCTGCTCATCACTGAGTTCGGCGGCGAACAGGGTGGAGAACCACCAGTAGAGTTCGGCCCGGCGTTCGCTGGTAGCCATAAATTCCTGCATTTTTCCTCCGTGGATGGCAATCGGGAGCCTTGATGGCTCCCGATTCTAACGACTTTAAAAATAAAGGAAACTCAAGGGGGCGCTTTCGTCCCCCCGGGGTCAGAGTGCCGGGAACATGGGGTCGATGCCCTTGGCCGATTCCGGCGCGCCGAAGGCAGTGATGGCGGGTGCCTGCCCGCGGAACTTCTCGATCTCCACCAGTGCTGTGTGGGCCGTGGTGGCCTGCGCCAGGCTGGAGGAGCCGATGTCGGCGGTCAGCACGTTGGGATCGCCGTAGGTACAGAGAGTCCCCACCTTGCCGCCCTCTTGCGGGCCATACCAGGCTCCTTCCTGAATGCGCACCACGCCGGGAGCGTAGTCATCGCTCACCACCAGACCGGCCAATACCTGACCGCGACCGTTGAACACCCGCACCAGATCGCCGTCCTTGAGGCCGCGGGATTTGGCATCCTGCGGATTCATGTAGACAGGCTCGCGACCCTGTACCGTGTAGGTGGCGCGGTAGTTGTCGGAGGAGCAGAGCTGGCTGTGCAGCCGCTTGTCCGGGTGGCAGGATTGCAGGTGCAGCGGGTACTGTTTGCTGCCCGGCCCGCCGTGGGAGCGCTCGTAGGGCTCGATCCAGACCGGATGGCCCGGGCAATCCCCATAGCCGTAGTCGGCGATGGTCTTGGAGTAGATCTCGACAAGGCCAGACGGGGTGCCAAGCGGCTCCAGATCCGGCTCCTGACGGAACGACTCGTGGCGCACCCAGGGTTGGCCCGCCGGGAAGGTGACGAAGCCCTCGCCGTGCCAGAACTGGCTGAAACGGGGCAGACGGATGCCGATGCCGCGCCCCTGCAGGCGGGCGTCGTCATAGATGCTCTGGATCCACTCCAGCTTGCTCTTGCCACCGGTAAATTCGGCCTCGCGACCGAAGCGACGGCATAGATCGGCGAAGATGTCGTAGTCATCGCGCGCCTCGAACAGCGGCTCCACCACCTTGTACATGGCCAGAATGCCCGCATTGGAGTGAGAACCCCACTGCTCGATGTCATCCCGCTCATAGGTGGTGGTGGCGGGCAGCACGATATCGGCGAAGCGGCAGCTGGCCGTCCACTGGTGATCGATGCTGACCACGGTTTCCAGCTTGCGCCAGGCCGCGACCATCTTGTTGCGATCCTGTTGGTGGTGGAAGGGGTTGTTGCCGCAGAACACCGCCATCTTCATGTGGGGGTAGGTGATGGTCTGGCCGTTGAAGGCGATCTGCTTGCCCGGATTGAGGATGCAGTCGACGAAACGGGCCACCGGAATGAATTTGGAGTAGCCCTTCCAGTCGCCGTCATGGAGTGGTTTAACGCCGGGGATGACCGAGCTGAAACCTGACATGATGGGGCCGCTGGAGGTGATGGTGCCCGCCCCGTTGTAGTGCCAGCCAAAGCCGTAACCGCCACCTGGCAGGCCGATCTGGCCAATCATCGAGGCCAGAACCACCAGCATCCAGGCGTACTGCTCGCCGTGGTGCATGCGTTGCACGCACCAGCCGCCGATAAGCTGGGTACGGCCGCTGCTCATGGCGCGGGCCAGCTCGCGGATGGTCTCGGCAGGGACGCCGCAGATGGCGGCGGCCCACTCGGCATCCTTCACCTGACCATCGCTGGTGCCCAGCAGGTAGGGCAGGAACTTGTCAAAGCCGGTGGTGTAGTTCTTCAGGAACGCCTCGTCGTGGCGCTTCTCGCTGTAGAGGGTGTGGGCGATGCCCAGCATCAGCGGCACGTCGGTTTGCGGATTCAGGGTCACCTGATCGCAATTGAGGTACTTCTGGGTCTTGGATTTGACCGGGTCGACACTGATCACCCGGATCTCGCCCTTGGCCACCTTCTCTTTCAGCTGTGCCCAGTAGTCGTAGACGCTGTGATCCGGCACCAGCCAGCCCACCTGCAGGTTCTTGATGGGATCGGAGCCCCAGATGACGATGGTCTTGCTGTGTTCCAGCACCAGCGGCCAGGAGGTCTGCTGCTCATACACCTCCATGGCGCCCGCCACGTGGGGCAGGATCACCTGGGCGGCACCGGTGGAGTAGTCACCGGCCTTGGCCAGATAGGTGCCGTGCAGGTTCATGGCGCGCCCCAGCATGGCGCCAGCGGAGTGCAGCTTGCCCACCGACTGCCAGCCGGAGTGGCCGGCATAGAGGGCGCTCGGGCCATAGGTCTTCTGCACCCGCTCCAGCTCGTGATAGAAGAAGTCCAGCGCTTGTGACCAGGTCACCCGCACGAAGCGGTTCTGACCGCGTTCGCTGGTGTCGGACTGGTGGCCCTTGCGCAGCCAGTCCAGTCGCACCATGGGGTAGCGGATGCGGGAGGGGTTGTAGACCACCTCACTCAAGGCTTTGAGCATGTCGGTGGGGTGCTTGTCATGCTCGAACGGCAGGGTCTCGACCCAGCGGCCATCGACCACCCGGGCGCGGAAGGCGCCCCAGTGGGAACCGGACTGCACCAGCTTGTCGCCAGACTCGGCAGCCATCACGGCGCGACCGAGCAGGGAGGGGCCGATCAGGGCAGAGGCACCGCTGGCCAGCAAGCCACCCAGAAAACCACGACGGGAAATATTGATCATCTTGTTATTCCTCTCTCGGATCCGGAACTCGAATCCGGAGTTAGTGGCTGCCCTGACCACCGGTATCGGCGGCATGGTTTTGCAGGTATTTGAGCAGGGTGCGCTCCTCTTCCTTGCTCAGGCGATAGTAGGCAGACATCGCCTTGAGTCCCGAAATCCAGCCGTTGGCAGTGAAGTGAGCGGGATCCGGCGCGCCGTGGCAGGAGTTGCAGGTGGATTTGTACATCTCGCCAGCGTAATCCCAGATCGGTTTGAGCGAGGACTCAAAGCCCTTGCCATCGACCCAGGCCTGAACCTGAACCTGCTCCCACTTGATATGGGTGGCGCTGTCGGTCTCCTGTTTGAGCACTTTCTCGCTCGCTTTCAGTTCGTCACGGATGGTAGCGACGAAGACCCGCTTGCCCATGTATTCGCTCAGCACCCGGCCCTTGCCATCGCTCTCGCGCCACCCTTCGATGGTCACCTTGAGGCGATCGCCGCTGCGGTCTACGACGTCGATGCGGGAGGCGGGCAGCAGTTTGCCGACCGGGTCGGTGCTCTGTTCGCTTGCGTAGAGATTTTTTTCACCCAGGTTGTAGAGGGTCTCGGTGGCTGGCGCCTCTTGCGCGTCGTTGACCAAGGTGGCGTAAGTGGCCCGGAAGCCGCCCGCCATGTTGGGCAGTTCGTGGGCGATGCCCTTGTGGCACTCGATGCAGTTCATGTTCTTCGCCGCCGCATCTTTCATCGCCAGCGCAGCCGCCGGGGACTGCTTGGCGTGATCCATGTTGTCGTAGCTGTGGCAGGACTTGCAGGTCTTGGAGTTCTGGCTGCTCATCCGCGCCCACACCTTCTCGGCCAGATGCAGGCGCCGGTCCTCGAACTTCTCCTGAGTGTCGATGCTGTGGCCTATGTACTCCTGATAGAGGTCGTTGGCCGCCTCCATCTTGCGGGCCACCTTGCCGACGAAATCCTTCGGCTGGTGACAGTCGGTACAGACCGCCTGTACCCCTGAGGCATTCTTGAAGTGGATGGACTCCTTGTACTCCGGATAGACGGTGTCTTTCATGGAGTGGCAGGAGATACAGAATTCGAGGCTGCTGGTTTTCTCAAAGCCATAGTGCAGGCCGACGGTGCCCGCTAGGGTGACGCCGACGCCCACCAGAAGCAGCGCCAGTACCGACCAGCGACGGCTGGGGGTGCGCAGGAAGTGCCACAGTTTTTTCATCATGCTCTCTCACATCACTTTTTTGATGGGAGCCATGATAGGGAGGCGTTGTGAACAGGGCTGCCGCCACAAATTAATGAAATAGGGGTATTTATGACAAAATGTGAATAGAATAATCCTCCCTTGTCGACCATCGTGAACCCTGCCCATGAGCTACCACATTCTGGTTGTTGAAGATGATGCGGTTACCCGCGAGAAGCTGACCGGCTATTTCGAGCGGGAGGGCTATCGGGTGACGGCGGTCGAAAACGGCCAGGAGATGCGCGCCGTGCTGGCGGAGCAGAGGGTCGATCTGGTGATGCTGGATATCAACCTGCCGGGGGAAGATGGTCTGCTGCTGACCCGTGAACTGCGGGCGCGCAGCACGGTGGGGATCATTCTGGTCACCGGCCGCAGCGATGCGGTGGACCGGATTGTCGGCCTCGAGATGGGGGCCGACGACTATGTCACCAAGCCGTTCGAGCTCAGGGAGCTGCTGGTGCGGGTCAAGAATCTGCTGTGGCGGATCTCGCTGGCGGCCGCCGCGCCGAGCGAGCCTGCGGTGGCTGACGATGCGGTGCGCTTTGGCCCCTGGCGTTTTGATATTCCCCGCCGCCAGCTCAGCAAGGACGGAGTGCCGGTGCGTCTGACCAAGGCCGAATATGAAGTGCTGGTGGCCTTTGTCGCCCATGCCGGGCGGGTGCTCAGTCGGGAGCGGATCCTGACCCTCATCAGCCATCGCGGCGATGGCCCGAGCGATCGCACCATAGACGTGTTGATCCGGCGGCTGCGCGGCAAGATGGAAGCGGATCCGCGGGATCCCCAGCTGTTTGTCACCGTCCATGGTGAAGGCTATCTGTTTGCCGGTGAGATAGCCTCCTGACCTCGTTATGGTGGCCTTGACCTGTTTGACCGGGTATCAGACCGGCGGGCGGGTATCAAATTGCGGGCAGTCGTCGCCAATCTGGTGCCAGGGCGCCTTGGAGCCGACAAAGATGTGAAACGCGGGCCGCTGGCTCGGCACGTCGTCCAGTACCCCCAACCGCAGGTTGATCTTGCCGCTGCTGCTCTTCTGGCTGAACAGGCTGGAGCCGCAGTGACGACAGAAGGCCAGGGTGGTCTCTGCCGATTTCCGGTAGCGGCCGATGGCCTCTTCCCCCTTCACTATGGTGACCTTGTTGCCATCCAGTCCGCCGACCGAGGCGTAATCTCCCCCTGAAAACTTGCGGCATTCGCTGCAGTGGCAGTTCCCCATATAGTCGAACTGATCCGGCAGGGTCAGGGCGACGGCGCCGCACAGGCAGCTGGCATGTAACTCTTTCATCTCTTCTCCTTGAGTGTGCTGATCGGATTTGGAACGGCTATTCGACCCGATAGACGGGACGAAAAGCGCCATCAGAGAGGGAATCGACGGGGTCGGCCAGTGGCGCAGACTGCGTCAGAATGGGTGGCCCCATCACCCGCGGGCACTGCTCGGTATTGGCATCAGGGTGTTGTAGCAGGCAGACAGCCTGAGCGACCGCAAGGCGCCCCTGCAGCCGCATCTGATCGCTGTTGGCGGCCAGGATCTTGCCCCGGCGCAAGCCCCGCTGTACCCCGTGGCTGAAGTAGGTGCTCAGCACTTGGGGCCTGTCGAGATGGCGCTGCGCCAGCTCGTTGACCGCCACTTCGGCGGCGATGGCGCCCCCCACCAGATAGTCGAGGCCGGGATAGCGGGCCAGCGTCTGCTGCACCAGTGTGCGCTGGATTTCCCGGCTGTTGTCGCCACGCTCGGTGGTGACCAGCTTGATGGCGCTCCCCTTGATGGCATCGGCAAAGCCCGGCTCGACGAAGTTGTTGCCGCCACTTGCCTTCGGGCCGGGGAAGAGGGCGACCGAGACCGGTTTGCTGCCTGCGGGGTGGCGCTGCGCCAGCCAGTGGCCGATTTGCCAGCCCATCTGGTACCAGGAGACCCCCACCTTCGCTTGCACCAGACCGCTGGGCAGATCGTTGACCAGCCCAAAGAGCGGCAGCGGCGTGACCTTGATGGCCTCGCGCAAGCCCTGATAGCTCACCGCGCCGAGCAAGATGGCATTGCTCCCTTCCTGCACGCAGCGCTGCAACTGCTGGCGCTGCTCGGCGAGGGCACCGTAACCCCCTGCTTCGTGGATCTGCAACTTGACTCCCAGCCGCTTCGCTTCGTCCACCATGCCCTGATTGACCGAAAGCCAGTAGGCGTCGCGCAGATGGGGGTAGAGGGCACAGAGGGTCAGCGGTTTGGTTGCGGCGGTGGGTTCCAGCCACTGCTGGCGCAGCGGCTGGCCGCTGAATTCGCCGCCGGGCCAGATATCGACCGCAAAGGCGAGGGCGGCGCGGGGAAGCATTAGCAACCAGATCAGCAACAACGGGGAGAGATAGACGCTTCGCATGGTCAGGGGTTTTGTTAAAGTGTTGGGCCATATTATCCGGTCAAAGCCGACCACAACCAAGGGACTTCCCGTGAGAATCTTTTCCGGCCTGGGTGGCAAGTTGCTGCTGGCCTTCTCCCTGATGGCGTTGCTGACCCTGAGTGCTTCCCTGCTGGGCTGGGTGGGGCTTAGCCATCTGCGCCAGCTGGAGCAAGGGGTGCAGCAGACTCTGGCCGATCAGGAGCTGGCGCGCACGCTCTCTCGCCTCAGCGGCGAGATCCAGAGCGCGTCACGGCTGCTGGCCACCGCAACCAGCGAGCAGGAGCGGGAGCATCAGGGACGCTTGCTCACCCTGCAGGGGCAACAGCTACAACAGGTGCTGGCGCAACTCGGCCGTGGGCAGGGTTCAACAAGCCTCGATCAGCTCAGTCAGAGCATCATCGGCAATCTGGGTCAGCAGGGCTGGCTGGTGGGAGAGCGGTTGACCCTGATGACGCAGGGGGAGGCGCAGCGGGCCCGTCTGGTGGCGGCGGCCGGACAGATCGCCGAGCTGGCGCGCAGCCAGATGGAGAACGCCGAAACCGTGATGGTGGCGGGATTGGGCTCCCTCTACCAACAGCAAGGCGTGCAGGCGACCCGGACGCTGGACCGCCTGCTGGAGCAGGATCTCGACTGGCTGGAGCAGATGACCGAGCTGCGTCATCGTACCCTGATGCAGCAGCAGCGCATCGAGGAGATGTGGCGCAGCGAACGGCAGGAACAGTTGCAAACGCTATTGCAAGAGGGGCAGCGGGAGCTGGCTATCTTGCAACTGCGGGCCGGGGCGGTGACCGATCCGGCCCGCCGGCAGGCGGTGGAGCAGGCGCTGACCGTGCTGGCACAGAGTGACAAGCTGATGCAATTGCGCAGCGACTGGCTCGGCAAGGGGGAGGCGCTGCGGGTGCTGGCCAATGCCAATGAGGCTTTGATGAGCAGCCTCAACCAGCAGGTCGGTGAGCTGGTCAGCCGTGCCCGCGATTCGCTGGGGCAGAGCCAGCAGGCGCTAAGCCAGCGCCTCAGGCTGCTGGAGCAGGCGTTGATGGCCATTGGCCTGCTCACCCTGCTACTGCTGATGCTGCTGATGTGGCGCATGGTCTACGGCCGGATCGTCTGGCCGCTGCAACGGGCGGTGGCGGGGATGAGTCGGTTGGCGCGCGGGGATCTGGCCCCCCTTGAGCCGATCTCCAGTACCGGGCGCGATGAGCTGGCCGAGTTGGGGCGGGCCCTGCTGGTGTTTCGTGACAATGCGGTTGAGCTGGGCCGTTATCAGCGCGAGCTGGAGTCGCGGGTCGAGGAGCGCACCGGCCAGCTCAGCCACGCCAACGAGCGGCTCAATGAGGAGGTGGAGAAGCAGCGGCAGGCCCGCGCCGAGGCAGAACAGGCCAACCGCGCCAAGTCGGTGTTTCTCGCCACCATGAGTCACGAGATCCGCACCCCCATGAACGGCATTCTCGGGGGCCTGACGCTGCTGGAAGATACCCACCTCAGCGATACCCAGCAGCGCTATCTGGCCGCCATCGAACATAGCGGCGAATCCCTGCTGGAGATCCTCAACGACATTCTCGACTACTCCAAGATAGAAGCGGGCCATGTGGAGGCGCGCCGCGAGCCCTTCCCCCTGTTCCAGCTGGTGGATGACCTCAGCGCGTTGTTCCGGCCAAAGGCAGAGGCCAAGGGGGTCACTCTGGCGCTGGAATATGCGCCCGGGCTGGCGCCTGTGGTCGAGGGGGATCTGGGCAAGCTGCGCCAGGTGCTCGGCAACTTGCTCGGCAATGCGGTCAAGTTTACCGCCCGTGGCCAGATTACCCTGACGGTGGCGCCTCTTGCCTGCCAAGGCCCTTGCGCCGAGCCCTGCATCCGCTTCGTGGTGCGCGATACCGGCTCCGGCATTCCGGCCGATGAGCAGGAGGCGGTGTTCGAGGCGTTTCGCCAGCGCAAGCGCGATATAGGCCATCAGGGCGGCACCGGGCTGGGGTTGGCGATCAGTCGCAAGCTGGTGGCCGCCATGGGGGGCGAGCTTATCCTTGCCAGCGAACCGGGCAAGGGGTGTGAATTCAGCTTCAGTCTGCCCTTGCAACGCTCGAGTGCCCAGCTGCCTGCCGAGGCGCAACCGCTGCACCTTGGCCAGTCCCGTGACATCCTGCTGGTGGAGGATAACGAGATCAACCGGTTGGTGGCGCACGGCATGCTGACCCGCCTCGGCCATCGCGTCACCCTGGCGGAGGATGGTCGCAGCGCGCTGGCGCTGGTGACCGAGCGCCCCTTCGAGCTGGCGCTGCTCGATATCAATCTGCCCGATATGGACGGTATGACCCTGCGCGAGGATCTGGCCGCCATCAGTGAGGAGATGCATGAGCGGCCGCTGCCCGCCATCGCCATCTCGGCCCAGATGTATCCGGAGGATATCCGCCACTGCCTTGCCGCCGGCTTCGTCGATTTTGTCGGTAAGCCGGTGCGGCTGGCGGTGCTGGCCAATGCCATCGATCAGCTGTTTCGGCAAGAAGGGGCCTCTATCGAGCCGCGGGTGCAATTATCTGCAGCCGCGCCCCCAACTAACCAGCCCGAGTGGGCCAATCCGGTGCTGGACGCCGATCTGCCCCTGCTCGGTATGGCGCGGATCCGCCAGCTGGTCGCGCTGTTTGAGTCGCAAGGGCGGGTGTTGGTAGATAAGTTGGCTCAGGGTGAGGGGAGTGAGCAACGTCAGCTGGCGCACAAGCTCAAGGGGAGTGCGCTGGCGCTTGGGTTGACCGAATTTGCCAGCCACTGTGCGGCTCTTGAGGCGGGAGGCGGGGAGCCTGCGACAATCGGGGCGCAATTTGAAGCGGCGGTGAGCGGGTTGCAGCAGTGGCTGACGGCCAACAGGGATGCGCCGTTCTGATCCCTGCTGGCGATGTACGGCGTTTAGGGAGGGGGCCAGTTCCTGCGCCGTTATTCGATCTCGCGAAACAGCTCCTGCTTGCACTTGGCACAGACCCATTCCCGGCGAAAATCGGTCAGGTGCACCATGCCCACCTCCAGCAACTCGTGGTGGCCGCAGTGATAACAGAAGATGATGTCGCCATCGACTGATTCAGGGTGGGCCGCCAGATATTCGGCTTTGGTGGGGAGCTGCTCCCACGAGGTGGTGGGGAGATGTTTGCGTTGGCTGGTGTAGTAGACCCAGTAGAACAGAAAAAAGACCGCCAGGATCACGAATGTCAGCAGATGGTCCATCTTGAACTCCTCCGGTTAGGTGCAGCCCCTCGGATGCATGGCTGCAATCAGCTCCATCATCATTAAATTTGTTTCGAATGAATATGTTACAGGATGGATAAAGAGGGCGTTGTGATCCCCTTCGGGTTTTGCCCGCCCGCAGCGGGATGAAAAATGTGCCGTTTGGCGGAGCGGCCAGGGTATTGAACGGGGAGGGAATCTTGCTTTTTACAACATAAATTCAACATTTTTTTAGGTGGTTGGACTGTCTCTTTGATCCAGCTCACGTTACAATGCCCGCGCCCACTTCACCTAACGCGCAAACGATTTTCAGGAGAGAAACGGATGTTGAAACGTGACATGACCATCGCCAATTATGATCCGCAATTGTGGCAGGCCATCACAGACGAAACCCGTCGTCAGGAAGAGCATATCGAGCTGATTGCGTCTGAGAACTACACCAGCCCCCGTGTCATGGAAGCCCAGGGCTCCCAGCTGACCAACAAGTACGCCGAAGGTTACCCCTCCAAGCGTTACTACGGTGGTTGCGAGTATGTGGATGTGGTCGAAACCCTGGCCATCGAGCGCGCCAAAGAGCTGTTCGGTGCCACTTACGCCAACGTGCAGCCGCACTCCGGCTCCCAAGCCAACAGTGCCGTCTACATGGCACTGCTGCAGCCGGGCGACACAGTACTGGGCATGAACCTGGCCCACGGCGGTCACCTGACCCACGGCTCTCCGGTCAACTTCTCCGGCAAGCTCTACAACATCATTCCTTACGGTATCGATGAGTCCGGCAAGATCGACTACGACGACATGGAACGTCAGGCTGTCGAGCACAAGCCGAAGATGATGATTGGTGGCTTCTCCGCCTACTCCGGCATCGTTGACTGGGCCCGCATGCGCGAAATCGCCGACAAGGTCGGTGCCTACCTTTTCGTCGACATGGCTCACGTGGCTGGTCTGATTGCCGCTGGCGTCTACCCGAACCCGGTGCCCCACGCGCACGTGGTCACCTCCACCACTCACAAGACCCTGGCCGGTCCGCGTGGTGGTCTGATCCTCTCCGCCGCTGACGACGAGGAGCTCTACAAGAAGCTCAACTCTGCCGTCTTCCCGGGTGGCCAGGGTGGCCCGCTGATGCACGTCATCGCCGGTAAAGCCGTTGCCTTCAAAGAGGCGCTGGAGCCGGAGTTCAAGACCTATCAGGCTCAGGTCGTCAAAAACGCCAAGGCGATGGCCGCCACCTTTATCGAGCGCGGTTACAAGATCGTCTCCGGCGGTACCGATAACCACCTGATGCTGGTTGATCTGATCGGCCGCGAGCTGACCGGTAAGGATGCTGACGCTGCGCTGGGCAAAGCCAACATCACCGTCAACAAGAACTCCGTGCCCAACGACCCGCGCTCCCCGTTCGTCACCTCCGGTGTACGTATCGGTACTCCGGCCATCACCCGCCGTGGTTTCAAGGAAGCCGAGTCCATCGAGCTGACCCACTGGATCTGCGACGTACTGGACAACCACGACAACGATGCCGTGCTGGCCACCGTGCGCGAGAAGGTGCTGGATATCTGCCGCCGCTTCCCGGTTTATGGCTGATAAGTCAGACCATCCGGTTTGAGACCAATGCCACCTGCGGGTGGCATTGTTTTTTCTGGCTTTTACCGGTTTTGGATGGCCGTGCTACACTGGCCGACCTAGATCCTGGCCCGCCGGGCCGGTCCCTGTTCCATTAACGCCGGAGGTCCGATGCATTGCCCATTCTGTAGTGCGGTTGATACCAAGGTGATCGATTCCCGTCTGGTGGCAGAAGGCCATCAGGTGCGCCGCCGTCGTGAGTGTCTGCTCTGTCACGAGCGTTTTACCACCTTCGAGATGGCCGAGCTGGTGATGCCCCGCGTCATCAAGTCCAACGGTTCCCGCGAGCCGTTCAATGAAGACAAGCTGCGCGCCGGCATCCTGCGGGCGCTGGAGAAGCGGCCGGTGAGCATGGAGGCCATCGAAAAGGCGGTCAACCATATCAAATCCCGCCTGCGTGCCACCGGCGAGCGTGAAGTCGCCTCCGAGCTGGTAGGCAATCTGGTGATGGATGAGCTCAAGAGTCTGGACAAGGTGGCCTATATCCGCTTTGCCTCCGTCTATCGCAGCTTCGAAGATATTCGCGAGTTCGGCGAAGAGATTGCCAAGCTGGAGAAGTAAACCGCCATTCTCACCCATGTTGCCGCGTCCGATTACGCTGCGCTAATCGAACCTACGATACTGCGTAAAGCCGAGATGTGTTGTCAAAGGAGCCCGAATGTTTAGTCAAGATGATTACCAATGGATGAGTCGGGCCCTCGAACTGGCCCGCCGCGGCCGCTACACCACGGCCCCCAACCCCTGCGTCGGCGCCGTGCTGGTCAAAGATGGCGTGGTGGTTGGCGAAGGGTGGCATCAGAAGGCGGGCGAGCCCCATGCCGAGGTTTACGCCCTGCGCGCCGCCGGTGACAACGCCCGTGGCGCTACCGCCTATGTAACCCTCGAACCCTGCTCCCATCACGGTCGTACTCCCCCCTGCGCCGAGGCGCTGATCAATGCTGGCGTGGCCCGGGTGGTGGCGGCCATGGTCGATCCCAATCCCCAGGTGGGCGGACGTGGCCTGCGGATGCTCTCCGAAGCGGGGATCAAGACAGATTTCGGCCTGCTGGCGAGCGAAGCCGAGGCGCTCAACCCGGGCTTTTTCAAGCGGATGCGTACTGCCTTCCCGCGGGTGACCGTCAAGTTGGGGGCCAGCCTCGATGGCCGCACCGCCATGGCGAGCGGCGAGAGCCAGTGGATCACCTCCCCGGATGCGCGCCGCGACGTGCAGCGGCTGCGGGCCCGTCACGATGCGGTGCTCTCCAGCGCTGAAACCGTGCTGGCCGATGGTGCCTCCCTGACCGTGCGCTGGGATGAGCTGCCCCCCTCGGTGAAGGCGAGCTATCCCAAGGAGACCCTGCGCCAGCCGCTGCGGGTCATCGTCGATTCGCAAAACCGGCTTACCCCGGATCTGCCGCTATTCCAGAGCGAGAGTCCGGTGCTGCTGGCCCGCCACAAGGCAGCTGGCGAGTGGCCTTCGTGGGTGCAGCAGCTGGAGCTGCCGCTGCTGGGTGGCAAGCTGGATCTGGTCAGCCTCTTCATGCTGTTGGCCAAGCAGAACGTCAACTCGGTACTCATCGAGGCGGGGCCACGGCTGTGCGGCGCCCTGCTGGAGAAGGGGCTGGTGGATGAGCTGGTGCTCTATCAGGCACCCAAACTGATGGGCGACGAGGGACGCGGGCTGTTCCATCTGCCGGGCCTGACACGCTTGTTCCAGGCACCCAAGCTCGCCATCAAGGATGTGCGCATGGTCGGCCAGGATATTCGCATTACCGCCAAAATAGCCTGATTTATCAATGTTCAAGGGGGCATAATCTGCCCCCGTCATCAGCAAGGTGATCTGCATGTTTACCGGAATTATCGAAGCGGTGGGAACCCTGGCCGAGCTTCGCCGTCAGGGCGATGACATGGCCCTCACCGTCCACGCACCAGGTCTGGATTTTAGCGACGTCAAACTGGGTGACTCCATTGCCACCAACGGCGTCTGCCTCACCGTGGTTGCTCTTGGTGACAAGAGCTATACCGCCGACGTGTCGCTGGAAACCCTCTCCCGTACCGGCTTTGCCGCCGCCAGAGTGGGCGATCGGGTCAACCTGGAGAAGGCGCTGATGCCCACCTCCCGCCTCGGCGGCCATCTGGTCTCCGGCCATGTGGATGGGGTAGGGGAGGTGAAAAGCGTCTCCAGCAGCGGCCGTGCCATCGAGTACTGGATCAAGGCGCCGGGGGAACTCTCCCGCTATATCGCCGAGAAGGGCTCCATTGCGGTGGATGGCATCAGCCTCACCGTCAACGCGGTGCAGGGGGACCTTTTCCGCCTGACGATCGTGCCCCACACCGCGCAGGAGACCACTATTGCCAGCTGGAAGCCGGGTCACAAGGTCAACCTCGAGGTCGATCAGATCGCCCGTTATCTGGAGCGGCTGATGATGGGAAAAAGTCAGGAGAGCAGCGCCTCGACCCTGACCATGGAGACGCTGGCCAAGGCCGGTTTTCTCTGACGGTGTGCGCTGAGTCTGGCCACCAAAACGATTTTCTGTGATCCCGCTCTGATTGAAATGGAGCCGCTAGCCCCAATCTAGAGCAACATACACACGCATTTGCGTTGAGCCTGCGGGCTCAACCCCCAAGCACACTGATGGAGTAGCCCATGGCGCTGAGCACAACCCAGGAAATCATTGCCGATATCAAGGCTGGCAAGATGGTGATCCTGATGGATGACGAAGACAGGGAGAACGAAGGGGACCTCATCATGGCCGCCTCCTGCGTCCGTCCGGAGGATATCAACTTCATGGCCCGCTACGGCCGTGGCCTCATCTGCCTGACCCTGACCCGGGATCGCTGCAAGCAATTGGCGCTGCCGCTGATGGTGGATCGCAACAATGCCCAGTTCTCCACCGCCTTTACCGTCTCCATCGAGGCGGCAGAAGGGGTGACCACAGGTATCTCAGCCGCCGATCGCGCGGTGACCGTGCAGGCGGCTGTGGCGCCCAATGCCAAGGCGGCCGATCTGGTGCAGCCGGGCCACATCTTCCCGCTGATGGCGCAGGATGGCGGCGTGCTGACCCGTGCCGGTCACACCGAAGCGGGCTGCGATCTGGCCCGTCTGGCCGGTTTCGAGGCGGCCGCCGTCATCGTCGAGATCCTCAACGAAGATGGCACCATGGCGCGCCGTCCGGATCTGGAGGTGTTCGCCGAGCAGCATGGCATCAAGCTTGGCACCATCGCCGACCTTATCGAGTACCGCAACCAGCACGAGACCACGGTCGAGAAGGTGGCCGAATGCAAGCTGCCGACCGAGTTTGGCGAGTTCGACCTCATCACCTTCCGCGACACCATCGACAATCAGGTTCACTTCGCCCTGAAAAAGGGTGAGGTGCAGGCTGACCAGCCGACCCTGGTGCGGGTCCATCTGCACGATGTGCTGAGCGATCTGCTGCTGACCGACCGCCACGCCGCCCGCAGCTGGCCGCTGCCCAAATCCATGGCCCGCATCGCTGACGAAGGCGGGGTGCTGGTGATTTTGGGGGCGGAATCCCATGGCGCCGAGCTGCTGGCTAGGGTCAAGGGTTTTGAAGCCGCCGACAAGGGGTTGGCGCCGGAAGGAGCCAAGTGGCAAGGCACTTCTCGCCGCGTTGGTGTGGGTTCCCAGATCCTCAAGGCGCTCGGCGTGAGCAAGATGCGCCTGTTGAGCTCGCCGAAGAAGTACCATGCCCTCGGTGGTTTCGGTCTGGAAGTGGTTGAGTACGTCGGCGAGTAAAGCTCCACCAGAGAAGTACCATCCCCTTCCGGGCGGTTTCGGTCTGGAAGTCGTGGAATTTACCGGCGAGTAAGCGCGCCGGACTGGTTAAATCGCGATCATGGCCGTCTATTGCGGCCATGGTTTTTGTCGTGGGTCTGTTGTGCTAGAATGTGCGCACTTTTGACTCCGGCCCTTTTGATTGCACAGATACAGGATTTCCAATGAAGGTTATCGAAGGAAATATCGCCGCTCCTGAGGCGCGCGTTGCTATTGTTGTTGCCCGTTTCAACAGCTTCATCAACGACAGTCTGGTGAACGGCGCGGTGGACGTACTGAAGCGTCAAGGTCAAGTGCAGGACAGCAACCTGACACTGGTAAAAGTGCCGGGCGCGGTTGAAATGCCATTGGTCATCAAGAAGCTGGCCAAGAGTGGTCAATACGATGCCATCGTGGCGGTCGGTACTGTCATCCGTGGCGGCACCTACCACTTCGACCTGGTGGCAAACGAGAACAGCAAGGGCATGGCCCAGGTAATGATGGAATATGAAATTCCCGTTGCCTTCGGTGTGCTGACCACTGAAAACATTGAACAAGCCATCGAGCGTGCAGGTACCAAGGCGGGTAACAAGGGTGCAGAGGCTGCACTGGCAGCGCTCGAAATGATCAACGTCCTGAAAGAACTGGACGTGTAACGAGGAGAAGTACATTGAAACCGTCTGAGCGCCGTAAAGCCCGCCATTGCGCCACCCAGGCCATCTACCAGTGGCAGATGACCAAGGCTAACGTGGGTGACATCGAAGAGCAGTTCAAGATCGATCAGGACACCAAGGGTGTAGACCTGAACTATTTCCGCGATCTGCTGTTCGGGGTAGCCCTCCACTGCAGCGAGCTGGACAAGGTGTTTGCACCTTTCCTCTCCCGTCCGCTGGAAGAAGTGGACATGGTGGACAAGGCGATCCTGCGTCTGGCGACCTACGAGCTGACCCGTCGTGATGACGTACCGCCGCGCGTGGTCATCAACGAAGCGATCGAGCTGGCCAAAGCTTTTGCTGCCGATGACAGCCACAAGTTTGTCAACGGTGTACTGGACAAGGTGATCAAGTCGCTGAACAAGCGTTGATCCTGCTGTCCGTCAGCATCTAAGAGAGGAGCCAGCTTATTGCTGGCTTTTTACTGTATGGGTGAATTTGAGCTGATTGATAAGTACTTCAAGGTTCCCCACGCCCGCAAGGACGTGGTGATGGGCCCTGGAGATGACTGTGCCCTGCTGACCCTGCCCCCCGATACCCAGCTGGCGGTGAGCACCGACACGCTGGTGAGCGGCGTACACTTCTTTCCCGACATGGATCCGGTCGATCTCGGCTACAAGGCGCTGGCGGTCAATCTCTCCGATCTCGCCGCCATGGGGGCCGAACCGCGCTGGGTGTCGCTGGCGCTAACCCTGCCTGCCATCAACGAAGGCTGGGTCGCCGGTTTTGCCGAAGGGTTTCTGGAGCTGGCCGAGTACTACAATGTGGCGCTGGTGGGCGGAGACATGACCCGCGGGCCGCTCTCCATCACCATCTCGGTGAAGGGGTCGGTGCCTGCCGGGCGCGCCCTGATGCGCAGCGGTGCCAAAGCCGGTGACGGCATCTATGTGACCGGCACTCTGGGTGATGCCGCGCTGGCGCTCTCCCACCTGCTGGGCAAACGCACCCTCAACGAGAACCAGCTGGCTGCGGTGCTGCCACGGCTCGACCATCCCCATCCCCGCATTCTGGCCGGTCAGGCGCTGCGCGGGCTGGCGGGCAGTGCGCTGGATCTCTCCGACGGGCTGGCATCGGATCTCGGCCATATCCTCAAGGCCTCCGGCGTGCGGGCCCAGATCGATCTCGATCTGCTGCCGCTCTCGCCGGTGCTGCAGGATGCGGTGAGCGAGCAGGAGGCGTGGCAACTGGCGCTGGCCGGTGGCGATGACTACGAGCTCTGCTTCACCGTACCGGAGGAGCACCGCGGCGCGCTCGATACGGCGCTGGCCCACAGCGGGGTCAAGTTCAGCCGCATCGGCCGCATCGTGGCGGGCGAGCCGGGCATCGACTACCTGCGTGGCGACCAAGCGGTCGAGCTGCAACTGAAAGGGTGGGATCACTTCGCATGAGTTTGTTCAGGATAAAGCCCGAGCTGACACGACTGGATCTGAAAAATCCGCTTCATTTTTTGGCGGTGGGGTTTGGTTCCGGCCTCAGCCCCAAGGCGCCGGGCACCATGGGCACCCTGGCGGCCATTCCGCTCTACCTGCTGGTGAGCGGGCTGCCGACCCACTGGTTTATCGCCTTGCTGGCGGTGGGTTTTGTTGTGGGGATCCGTATCTGCCAGAGCGCCACCGATGCCATCGGCGTGCCGGATCACGGCGCCATCGTCTGGGACGAGGTGATCGGTTTTGGTGTCACCATGATCGCAGCGCCAGCCGGTTGGGAGTGGGTGGTGGCGGGCTTCGCGCTGTTCCGGTTGTTTGATGTGCTCAAGCCCTGGCCCATCTCCTGGTTTGATCGCCGGATCCACGGTGGCCTAGGCATCATGCTGGACGATCTGATCGCCGGCCTGTTCGCTCTGTTTTGTATGCAATTACTGGCATTCTGGCTCGGTTGAGAGCCATCTTCCGGGGGATGACCGTTCTGGCATCCCCCGATTTATATCTGCTTAATTTTCATTCATCGGCATATGCTGCCGTTTATCATCCATTTCACATAAATATTCACTACTCATTCGGGGCTCGTGATTGTTTTGGAAATAGTGATAAATGCTGCTTGTTGCGTTGTTGTTGAAATTAAAGTAATGATACCAATAGAAGTACGGACGCACCGGCCATTTGTGTGATGAAAATCATCATTTATCTCTGCCGAATTGGTGGTTATCTGCACAAAACATTGCGGAATTGTATAACTCAATCATTTACACCCGTGGTCAAACCGTCTAAGTTACTCGCGGGTTATTCCAAAAAAATGCAAAAAACCCGCCCGGATCGCTGGTTTCGCTGCCTCATGGATTGAGCAAATATTGCCCAAGGTAACAACCGGCATCTGCGGCTGATTTACGGACGAATTATTTGGGACGGATGTCCCCCGCAGAGGTAAACATGTCCTTGCTCGAAGTAAAGAACTTGCGGATCGAGTACCCCTCCCGCTACGGGGTGCTGGCCGCGGTGAAGGATCTCTCTTTCTCTATCGAAAAGGGTGAGATTGTCGGGGTGGTCGGTGAATCCGGCGCCGGCAAGTCCACCATCGGCAACGCCGTTATCGACCTCCTGAGCCCGCCGGGTCGCATCGCCCGTGGCGATATCTATCTCAATGGCGAGCTCATCTCCGGCAAGAGCCAGAACGAGATGCGGGCCATCCGTGGCTCCCGTATCGGGTTCATCTTCCAGGACCCCATGACCTCCCTCAACCCGCTGTTCACCGTTGAGCATCAGCTGGTGGAGACCATTCTGGCCAATACCGACCTCTCTCGCGAAGCTGCTTTTGCCAAGGCATTGGAGCTGATGGGGGCTGTGGGTATTCCGCAGCCGGAGCTGCGCATCAAACAGTATCCTCACCAGTTCTCCGGTGGCATGCGTCAGCGGGTGGTTATCGCCATCGCGCTCTCCTGCGATCCGGAGCTGATCATCGCCGATGAGCCGACCACGGCGCTGGACGTCTCCATTCAGGATCAGATCCTCCAGCTTATCCGCGCCCTCTGCAAAGAGCGTCAGGTGGGCTGCATGCTGGTGACCCACGACATGGGCGTGGTCTCCAACGTTACCGACAAGGTGGCGGTGATGTATCGCGGCGATCTGGTGGAGTTCGGCCTGACCGAACAGGTACTGGGCAGCCCCAATCACCCCTATACCCGCAGCCTCATCTCGGCGGTCCCCCGTTCCGATGTGAAGCTGGTGCGCTTCCCGCTGGTCTCCTATATCGAGGATGCCAGTGCGCCGGATACCAATATTGACCTCAAGACCCACTGGCTCGGCCAGAGTCAGGACGAGCGTGCCTATGAAGGGGCGCTGCTGCGGGTGGAGAACGTCGATCTGAAGTTCGTCACCAAGGACTCCATCTTCCCGAGCCGCCGCCAGTATGTACGCGCCTGCAACAACATCAGCTTCGAGATCTTCGAAGGGGAGACCTTCGGTCTGGTGGGGGAGTCCGGCTCCGGCAAATCGACCATTGCCCGCGCCATCACCGGTCTCTATCCGCCTGATACCGGCAAGATTTTCTTCGAGGGGATCGATCTGACCGCTCTCAAGAGCGAGCGCGAACGTCGCCCGCTGCGTCGCCAGATGCAGATGGTGTTCCAGAACCCCTATTCGTCGATGAACCCGCGGATGAAGGTGCGCGACATCATTGCCGAGCCGATCCGCTTCCATCAGCTGGCGAGCAGCGAGAGCCAGATCGAGGGGATTGTCGGCGATCTGCTGGATCACGTGGGTCTTGGCCGTGGTGCTGGCCTCAAGTATCCCCACGAGTTCTCCGGCGGTCAGCGCCAGCGTATCTCCATTGCCCGCGCATTGGCCACTCGCCCGCGCTTCCTCATCTGCGACGAGCCGACCTCGGCGCTGGATGTGTCGGTGCAGGCCCAGATCCTCAACCTGCTCAAGGATCTGCAGCAGGAGCTCAAGCTCACCATGCTGTTTATCAGCCACGATCTGCCGGTGATCCGCCAGATGTGCGACCGCATCGGGGTGATGCAGCACGGTCATCTGGTGGAAGTGGCCGAGACCGAGAAACTCTTTACCAATGCCGAGCATGAGTACAGCCGCAAGCTGATCTCCCTCATGCCGGAGTTCAAGGGAATGTCCCGCGAGGGGCTGGAAATCGCAAGCTAGGAGAGCGCCGGTGCGCCGGTCTGCTTGTCAAAAAAAGTGTCATAAGAAAGCCAAAAGCATGGAGAACAAGATGAAGAAAGGATTGTCCAAGATTGCCCTGGCGCTGTTTGCCGCCGGTTTCGCCTTCAGTGTCTCAGCCGCCGATATCAAGGTGGGTGTCGCTTCTGACGCCACTTCGCTGGATCCGCAGGAGCAGCTCTCCGGTCAGACCCTGGAGATGTCGCACCTGGTATTCGATCCCCTGATGCGTTACACCCAGGACCTGCAGTTCGAGCCCCGTCTGGCCGAGAAGTATGAGCGTATTGACGACAAGACCGTCCGCTTCCACCTGCGCAAAGGGGTCAAGTTCCACTCCGGTAACGACTTCACCGCAGACGACGTGGTGTGGACCGTCAACCGCCTGAAATCCTCCGTCGACTTCAAGGCGATCTTCGATCCCATCAGCGAAGTGAAGAAAGTCGATGACTACACCGTCGATCTGATTACCGCCAAGCCGTTCCCGCTGGTGCTGCAGACCGTCACCTACATCTTCCCGATGGACTCCAAGTTCTACACCGGCAAAACCGAAGCGGGCAAAGACAAGGCCGAGATCGTCAAAAACGGCGACTCCTATGCCTCTACCCACGTCTCCGGTACTGGCCCGTTCACCGTCAAGTTCCGCGAGCAGGGCGTGAAGCTGGATTATGCCCGCAACGCCAACTACTGGGATAAAGCTTCCAAGGGTAACGTCGAGAACCTGACCGTGGTGCCGATCAAGGAAGATGCGACCCGTGTTGCAGCCCTGTTGGGTGGCGACGTGGACATGATCTATCCGGTTGCGCCGAACGATCTGGAGCGTGTGAAGAATGGCAAGGACTCCCAGCTGGTCACCCTGTCCGGTACCCGTGCCATCATCATCGAGCTGAACCAGAACACCAACCCGGCGCTGAAAGACAAGCGCGTGCGTCAGGCGATCAACTACGCCATCAACCAGGTGGGCATCGTCGAGAAGATTAACAAGGGCTTCGGTACCCCTGCTGGTCAGCTGAGCCCGAAAGGCTATGCCGGTCATAACGAGGCGCTGGTGCCCCAGTATGATCTGGCCAAGGCCAAGGAGCTGATGAAAGAGGCCGGTTACGAGAAAGGCTTCAAGATGACCTTCATCTCCCCGGCTGCCCGCTACGTCAACGACGTCAAGATTGCCCAGGCTGTTTCCGCCATGCTGGCCAAGATCAACATCAAGGTGGATCTGAAGACCATGCCGGTGGCCCAGTACTGGCCGGAGTTTGACAAGTGCGCCGCTGACATGCAGCTGATTGGCTGGCACTCCGATACTGAAGATACCGCGAACTTCTTCGAGTTCCTGACCTTCACCAAGGATGCCAAGACCGGTATGGGCCAGTACAACTGCGCCGGTTATGCCAACGCCGAAGCTGACAAGATGGTGATGGATGCCAATGCCGAGACCGATCCGGCCAAGCGTGCCGAGATGCTGAAGAAGGTCGAAGCCATGCTGATCGAAGATGCTGCCTATGTGCCGTTGCACTGGGAAGATCTGGCCTATGGCGCCAAGAAGAACGTCGACATCAAGCCGGTGGTCAACGTGATGAACTTCCCTTACCTGGGTGACCTGGTGGTCAGCAAGTAAGAGAACGTCGCAAGGAAGGACGGGGCGGGGTGGTCAGCTGGCCACTCCGCCCACTAACAGAAGCCTGTGCCACGACACAGGCCACGTAGAAGGACAAGCATGTTTACATTCCTGCTGAAACGGTTCTATCAGGCCGTGATAGTGATGTTCGTCATCAGCCTGGTCGCCTTCTCCATCCAGGATAACCTGGGTGACCCGTTGCGCGAGCTGGTGGGACAATCCGTCTCCGAAGCCCAGCGTCACGAGTTGCGCGAGAAGATGGGCCTTAACGATCCCTTCCTCATCAAATACAGCCGCTTTTTGAAAAATGCGGTGCATGGGGATTTGGGCACCTCCTATTTCTTCAAGCGACCCGCTCTCGAGGTGATCCTCGACAAGCTGGTGGCTACCCTTGAGCTGGTGTTTGCCGCCGCGCTCATCATCGTGGTGGTCTCCATTCCACTCGGTGTCTATTCGGCGATCCGCCCGCGCAGCATTCCCACCAAGATCATCATGGCGGGGAGCAGTATCGGCATTTCGATCCCGGTGTTCCTGACCGCCATCATGCTGATGTATCTCTTCTCCATCCAGCTGGGCTGGCTGCCGGCCTATGGCCGCGGCGAGACCCGTAACCTGCTGGGCTGGGAGTCGGGCTTCTTCACCTGGGACGGCATCCTGCACCTGATCCTGCCGGCGGTGTCGCTCTCTTCCATCATGCTGCCGCTGTTTATCCGGCTGGTGCGCTCCGAGATGCTGGAGCAGCTCTCCTCCGAGTACGTCAAATTCGCCCGCGCCAAAGGGCTGGATAACAACAAGGTCTACTATCAGCACGCCCTCAAAAACACCATGCTGCCGGTCATTACCGTCGGCGGGGTGCAGATCGGCACTATGGTGGCCTACACCATTCTGACCGAGAGTGTGTTCCAGTGGCCGGGTACCGGCTTCCTGTTTCTTGAAGCGATCCACAGGGTCGATACCCCGCTGATCACCGCCTACGTCATCTTCGTGGGATTGATCTTCGTGGTGACCAATACCCTGGTCGACCTGCTCTACGGGTTGATCAACCCGACCGTTAACCTGACTGCCAAGGGGTAAGCGCATGACTAATGCTGTAACTGCAAGCCCAAGCCGTTGGGCACGATTCAAGAACTCTGACATCGTCTACTACTTCCTGCGGGACAAGGTAGCCATGTTCAGCTTTGCGGTGTTTGTGGTGTTCGTGCTGGCGGCGCTGCTGGCGCCCTGGCTCGCTCCGCACAACGTCTATGACCAGACCAGTTTTGATCTGATGGATGCCGAGTTGCCCCCCTCCTGGCTCGAAGGCGGCGAGGAGCGCTTCTGGCTCGGTACCGACAACCAGGGGCGGGATATCTGGAGCACCATCCTCTATGGCGCCCGTATCTCCCTCACTATCGGTCTGTTTGCGGTGGCGCTGCAGCTGGTGCTCGGTATCGTCATCGGTCTGATTGCCGGTTACTTCGGTGGCCGCATCGACAACCTGCTGATGCGCTTTGCCGATGTGCAGTTGTCGTTCTCCACCATGATGGTGGCGATCATCATCTCCGCCATCTTTCAGGCAACCTTTGGCTCCGAGTTCTACTCGAAGTTCGCCATCATGATGCTGGTGGTGATCATCGGTATCGCCGAGTGGCCGCAGTATGCCCGTACCGTGCGCGCCTCTGTGCTGGCGGAGAAGAAGAAGGAGTATGTGGAAGCAGCCAAGGTGATGGGATTCCGCGCCCCGCGCATCATGTTCCGCCACATTCTGCCCAACTGTTTGTCGCCCATTCTGGTGATCTCCACCGTGCAGGTGGCCAACGCCATCATGAGCGAGGCGGCACTCTCCTTCCTCGGTCTGGGAATGCCGGTTGATCAGCCCTCGCTCGGTTCGCTTATCAGCGTCGGCTTCAACTACATCTTCTCCGGCTCCTGGTGGATCACCGCCTTCCCGGGAATCTGTCTGGTGGTGCTGGTGCTGGTCATCAACCTGCTGGGCGACTGGCTGCGGGATGTGTTTAACCCCAAGATCTACAAAGGTTGATAACCTGCGCAAGAACTTACTGCGAGGCCGTGATCAAGGCTCATGTGCTGCTCGGAATCCTCATGTATTCACATATACTCCGGTTCCTGCGCTGCTCTTTACCTTGTTGACGGACTTCTCGCAACAGTTCTTGAACAGGTTCTAGATTATGAAGAACAAGAAGGGCGCCAGTGAGGCGCCCTTCTTTTGCTTGATAGCTTTAAGCGTTATCAGGCTTTCAGCCAGCTTTCGATACTGCGCTGGATGCCTGCATCGTCCAGACCAAGCAGGGCATAGATCTCCTGCTGGGTACCCTGTTCCACGAAGCGATCCGGCAAGCCGAGGTTGAGTACCGGCTTGCACTGTTTATTGCGCATCAGCAGCTCGTTCACCGCCGAACCGGCGCCGCCCATGATAGCGTTGTCTTCGATGGTGACGAAGTGATCGTGGCTGGCCGCCAGCGACAGCACCAGCGCCTCATCCATCGGTTTGACAAAGCGCATGTCCACCAGGGTGGCATCCAGCGCTTCGGCGGCCGTTTTCGCGTGGTGCAGCAGGGTGCCAAAGGCCAGAATAGCGGTACCCTTGCCCTCTCGCAGGATACGTCCCTTGCCGAGCTCCAGTGCCTGCATCTCTGACGAGATGGGGGAATCGCTCAGACTGCTGCCGCGGGGGTAACGCACGGCGACAGGGCCTTGCTGAAGATAGCCGGTATAGAGCATCTGGCGGCACTCGTTCTCGTCAGATGGCGTCATCACCACCATGTTGGGCACGGTGCGCAGGAAGCTGATGTCGAACGCTCCCTGATGGGTCGGGCCGTCGGCGCCCACCAGACCGGCCCGGTCGATGGCGAATAGCACCGGCAGATCTTGCAGCGCCACGTCGTGGATCACCTGATCGTAGGCGCGCTGCAGAAAGCTCGAATAGATGGCCACCACTGGCTTCTTGTCGGCGATGGCAAGACCGGCAGCGAACGTGACTGCATGTTGCTCGGCAATGGCCACATCGAAGTAGCGATCCGGGTACTGCTGGCTGAATTTCACCAGACCGGAGCCTTCGCGCATGGCAGGGGTGATGCCGACCAGCTTCTCGTCTTTGGCGGCCATGTCGCACAGCCATTGGCCAAAGATGGCGGAGAAGGTGGGTTTGGCGGCGCTCGCTTTCGGCAGGGAACACTCGTCAGGATTGAACTTGGGCACAGCGTGATAACCGATGGGGTCTTTCTCCGCCGGCTCGTAACCCTTGCCCTTCTTGGTTTTGACGTGCAGCAACTGCGGACCCTTGAGATTGCGCATGTTGCGCAGGGTCTCGACCAGCGCTTCTATATCGTGACCGTCGATGGGGCCGATGTAGTTGAAGCCGAACTCCTCGAACAGGGTGCCGGGCACCACCATCCCCTTGAGGTGCTCTTCGGCCCGCTTGGCCAGCTCCTTGACCGGCGGCAGACCGGCCAGCACCTTCTTGCCGCCTTCGCGGATGGTGGTGTAGAGCTTGCCGGACATGACCCGGGCCAGATGGTTGTTGAGCGCCCCGACATTCTCGGAGATGGACATCTCGTTGTCGTTGAGGATCACCAGCATGTCTTTATGGACATCGCCGGCGTGGTTGAGCGCTTCAAAGGCCATCCCTGCGGTAATGGCACCATCACCAATTACCGCTACCACCTTGCGACCCAGCCCTTCACTCTCGGCGGCGACCGCCATACCGAGCGCCGCACCAATGGAGGTGCTGGAGTGGCCGACGGAGAGCACGTCGTACTCGCTCTCGCCGCGCCAGGGGAAGGGGTGCAGGCCATCTTTCTGCCGGATGGTGTGGATCTGGTCACGGCGCCCGGTCAGGATCTTGTGGGGATAGGCCTGATGGCCCACATCCCAGATCAGCCGATCGAACGGGGTGTTGTAGACGTAGTGCAGGGCCACGGTCAGTTCGACCGTGCCGAGACCGGAGGCAAAGTGTCCGCTGGAGCGGCTGACAGAGCGCAGCAGATATTCGCGCAGCTCGTTGCACAGCACCGGCAGCCGATCTTTGGGCAAGGAACGCAGCTCGACCGGAGTGTCCGCGAGGGCCAGGTTGGGGAAATTGCTAATATCAACGCTCATATTGTTACTGTTATCCAGCGTTTAGTGGGTTCGCTCGATGATGTAATCGGCAAACGCTTCCAGAATGTCGGTATTGTAGGGCAAGGATTGCAGGGCTGTTAAGGCTTTCCCATGCAGTTCGCGAGCCAGCTCACGGGCATTTTCGAGTCCGAGCAGGGCCGGATAGGTACTTTTCTCCAGCGCCAGGTCAGAACCTTGCGGCTTGCCCAGGGTGGCGGTATCACCTGTGATGTCGAGGATGTCATCCTGCACCTGAAAGGCGAGGCCAATCGCGGCGGCATAGGTTTGCAGGGCAATCAGGGTTGCGTCATCGACATCGGCTTTGCACAGGGCGCCGAGCGCCACGGCGCACTCAATCAGCGCACCGGTCTTGTGGCGGTGTACCTGCTCCAGTTCGGCAAGCGTGATCTGGCGCCCTTCAGCCTGCAGGTCCAGTGCCTGACCACCACACATACCCAGATAGCCGGAGGCGCGGGCGAGGGTACTCAGCATCCGCACCCGGTTGGCCATCAAGGAGTCGGGCATGGGGTGATCGGCCAGAATGGAGAACGCCAGCGTCTGCAGCGCATCACCGGCCAGAATGGCGGTGCCTTCATCGAATGCCTTGTGAACGGTCGGCTGGCCGCGACGCAAGTCGTCGTCATCCATGGCGGGCAGATCGTCGTGCAGCAGTGAGTAGGCATGGATGCACTCCACGGCAGCCGCAGGGCCGTCCAGCAGGTCGCTCTTTACGCCCAGCATTTCGCCGACCGCGTAGACCAGAAACGGGCGAACCCGCTTGCCGCCCAGCAGCAGGCCATATTTCATGGCATCACGCAGACGAGGCGCCATGGGTGGCAAAGCTTCAAGTTTTGCCAACAGGCAGTCATCAATACGCTGGCGATGCTGACGGGAAAAATGGACCAGTGCCACTCACTCGTCTCCTTGTTTTGGCTGGAAGGGGGTCAGCTGATCACTGCCATCGGCCTTGCTCAGCAGGATCTGGATCTTCTGCTCGGCTTGCTCCAGCTTTTGTTGGCCAGCCCGCACCAGATGGATTCCCTGCTCGAACTGTTTGAGGGCCTCCTCCAGCGGTAGGGAACCTTGCTCCAGCTGATGAACGATGGTTTCCAGCTCTTCGAGAGTGGCGTCAAAACTCAGACGGTCGATTTTTTTACTGGCCATGTCCATCCTCGGGAATTGAAAAAACGGCTTATATTAACATCGACCGCCCACCGGGGGGAGGCTGAAAAACGCTGCCTCCTCAAACTCTCGATAAACTGGCCGATAATGAACCATGATTCTCAGTGGATGCATGCTTGCCGCTTGGGTCGCAATAGCAGAAAATTCAACAAACTATAATTGGGCATAAGAACCGGTGACAGGAGTAGGGACGTGGATCTAGGCAGTCTGATAGGGATAGTGCTGGGTTTCGGGGTGGTGGTGTACGGCATGCTGCTGGGGGGCCCCATGAGCATGTACGTCGACATGCCATCGGTCTACATCACCGTATTGGGCTCCATCTTCATCGCCATGATGAAGTTCAACCTAGGCCAGTTTCTGATGGCGTTTAAGGTCGCTGGTAAAGCTTTTATGTACAAGGGCGACAAGCTGGAAGACCTCATAGTTAAAGCCGTTGAGCTTGCCGATGCCGCCCGTAAAGGCGGATTTCTGGCGCTTGAAGCGGCCGAGATTCCCAATCCCTTCATGAAAAAAGGGATCGATATGCTGGTGGATGGCCATGATGCCGATGTAGTGCGCGCAGTGATGGAAAAGGATATCGAGTTGACTGCCGAACGTCACGTCATTGCGATCAAGGTGTTCCGTACCCTTGGGGATCTTGGCCCGGCGATGGGGATGATCGGTACGCTGGTGGGTCTGGTGGCCATGTTGGCCAATATGAGTGATCCCAAATCTATCGGTCCTGCCATGGCTGTAGCCCTCTTGACCACTCTGTATGGTGCGATCGAAGCCAACATGCTGGCCATCCCGATAGCCGACAAGCTGGAACTGCGAAGCGGCGAAGAGCGCCTTAGCCGTTCGCTGATCCTCGATGCCATCATGGGGATCCAGGATGGCCAAAACCCGCGGGTGATCCAGTCCATGCTGCAGAACTATCTGAACCAGTCCAAACGCAACAACGGCAGTGAGTAGGGAGCCCTATGTCTGATTGCAAATGCCCGCCTCCCGGCCTGCCCGGTTATATGGGGACCTTCGCCGACCTCATGTCGCTGCTGATGTGCTTTTTCGTGTTGTTGCTCTCCTTTGCCGAGATGGATGTGCAGAAGTTCAAGCAGATTGCGGGGTCCATGGAGAAGGCATTCGGGGTCCAGAATATCCTTGAGGTGAAAGATATTCCGAAGGGAACTTCTGTCATTGCCCAGGAGTTCCGTCCTGGCCGCCCAGAGCCAACCCCGATTGATACCGTGATGCAGCAGACCATGGACATGACCCAGACCGAGCTGGATTTTTTGCCCGGTGAGGCCGAGCAGGCAGGTGGTCAGGACAAGAGTGATGGCAAGCAGACGGGGGGGGACACAGCTCAGGATGCTCAGAAGGCGCAGCAGCAGTCCAATACCCTGGCAAAGGCGCTGGCCGAGCAGATGAAAGATCAGATCCAGGATGGTGCCATCGAAATCGAGGCGTTGGGACAGCAGATTATTATTCGGATCAGGGAAAAAGCCTCCTTCCCGGCTGGCTCGGCGTTTCTGCAACCCCAGTTCTGGCCGGTTATTCGCAAGGTCGCGACCCTGCTCAAGGATGTACCGGGTGAAATCACCATATCCGGCCACACCGACAACGTGGCGACCGAGGACGAGCTGTTTCAGTCCAACTGGGAGCTTTCGTCCCAGCGAGCAGTGGCTGTGGCACACCAGATGATCAAGGTCCCAGGATTTGATCAGGGACGCTTGATTGTGCAGGGGATGGCCGATTCCCAACCATTGGTGCCCAACAATACTCCCGAGAATCGCCGGATGAACCGACGGGTAGAGATCGCTATCATGCAGGGCAAACCGACCATTTCCTCTCCTATTTCGGTACCGGAAGGAAAGTAATATTTCTTGGAGCAACAGATAAAGCGGGATCTGCATCAGGGGGCCGACATGGATTTTGTGTTGGCTTCATATTAAGATGCGCCATCCGAACCGAGTGCTGCGGCGTCCTGACAGATAGCCGCAGCTTCTATTTTCAAGCAACCCAGGTTTCGACTATGAATCATACTCCGATGACTGTTCGCGGCGCTGAGAAGCTGCGCGAAGAGCTCGAATATCTCAAGACCGAGCTTCGTCCCCAGATTATCGAAGCGATTGCTGAAGCCCGTGAGCACGGTGATCTGAAAGAGAATGCCGAATACCATGCCGCCCGTGAGCAGCAGGGGTTCTGTGAAGGCCGCATTCAGGAAATTGAAGCCAAGCTCTCCAATGCCCAGGTGATCGATGTCACCAAGATGACCAACAATGGTCGCATCATCTTTGGTGCCACCGTGACCCTGCTCAAGAGCGAAACAGAGGAAGAGGTTATCTACCGCATCGTGGGTGACGATGAGGCTGACATCAAGCAGAACCTTATCTCTGTCAACTCTCCGATTGCCCGCGCTCTGATTGGCAAGGAAGTGGACGATGTGGCGCTCGTCAAGACGCCCGCAGGTGATGTGGAGTACGAAATCCTGGACGTTGCCTACATCTGATGTAGTTAATGCGGGATGAGACGGGGGAGCACTTGCTCCCCTGTTTGTTGCGCTTCAGGCTGGTTGGTAAGCGTCGTTGAAGGTGTCCTGATGGCGCTGAAACAGCCAGTGACGAAGTCGCTCTATGTTTGCCTCGCTCATCTGGAAACTGAGTGCCCAGGTTGCACGGTCTGCATTAGATTTGACCCGTCTCACCAGCCTGGCCTGCAAGGGAAATGGCGCCTCTGTGGCGATCTGCAGAGTTCCCTGCAAGGTAGTATCCGCCATCATATCTGTGGGCAGATCTTCCACGATGAGGCCATTGAGCGAAAGGCTCAGCACTTGGAGTACTCCATGAGCTGTTTGCAGTGTCGCTTTCTGGGCAAGTCTCCAAGCTCTTGGCTGGGCAAACCCCAGCTCCCGGATCAGTGGCGCAGCGAGCCGAGGCTCGACAAAGCCATCTTCTCTCTGGATAAAGGTGAGGGGGAATCGCAACTGATGGCCTGCATAGCGGGCTTCCAATACCAGCTGTTCGGCTTTTTGCAGCAAGCCAAGCATGGGGTTGTCGAGATGTCCGCTCAGAAGGTGGGTCGCCTCCGTGCATCCCAGCTCCCGCAACATGGTCAGTTCATCGTCGGTCAGAATAGGATGGTGAGCCATGGCACGTGTCCGAAACTATTCATCGCAGGTTAAGGGCTTGGCGACTACTGTGGCAAGCGACTCGGGAAGAAGTGAAATAAGGAAAGAGCAATGCTCTTTCCTTTTACTTGCGAGGCAGCTGGATTTTGGGTTCGTTGGCCTGACGATAGATGGTCAGCACATGACCCATGCTCTGTACTTTTACAGAGCCTGTTTCACGGACGATGGCATCCATAACCAGTTGTTTCATCTCGCGATCTTCAGAGGCAACCTTAACCTTGATCAGCTCGTGATGGTTCAGCGCCAGATCGATCTCCGCCAGTACACCTTCGGTCAGACCGTGCTGACCCAGCAGGACGACAGGCTTGAGGCTGTGGGCAAGGCCCTTGAGGTACTGTTTCTGTTTATTGTTGAGAATCATCGCAATTTCTTCATAAGTCAGGGTTGAAAGGGGCGTATTCTACCCCCACTTAGCCCTTAATACTAATAACCCTTGTGGTTTTTTAAAGCCGATTATCATGACCCAGAAAAAACGTTCCGCCAGCTCCACCCGCTGGTTAAAAGAACATTTCGACGATCAATACGTCAAAAAAGCCCAGAAATTGGGGCTGCGTTCCCGTGCTGTTTTCAAGATCGACGAGATCCAGGGCAAAGACCGCCTGTTGAAAAATGGCATGACGGTAGTGGATTTGGGGGCTGCCCCCGGCGGCTGGTCCCAATTCGCGGTCGAGCAGGTTGGCGAATCGGGTCGGGTCATCGCCTGCGATATTCTGCCTATGGATCCCATTGCCGGTGTCGATTTCCTGCAGGGGGACTTTCGGGAGGAAACTGTACTCGGTGCCTTGCTGGAGCGAGTCGGACCCGACAAGGTCGATGTCGTGATGTCCGACATGGCCCCCAACATGAGCGGCACCCAGCAGGTGGATCAGGCTCGTGCCATGTATCTGGTCGAGTTGGCTCTGGACATGTGTCATCAGGTATTGCGCAGTGACGGCAGTTTTGTGGTGAAGGTGTTTCAGGGGGAGGGCTTTGATGCCTATCTGAATGAAATTCGGAAACTTTTCTCCGCCGTTAAAATTCGTAAACCAGACTCATCCCGCGCCAGATCACGGGAAGTCTACATTGTGGCTACCGGTTTTAAACTGTAGTACCCTAACCTTCATCGTTAACTGTCAGTCTGCGAGGTTACTGATTTGAGTGACATGGCGAAAAACTTAATCCTGTGGCTGGTCATCGCCGTCGTATTGATGTCGGTGTTCAATAGCTTCAGCCCCAGCGATACCACCAGTCGCCAGCTGGACTATTCCAGCTTCGTTAAAGAGGTGACCCAAGATCAGATCCGTGAAGTGCGGATGGACGGTAAGGTCATTAATGGCGTCAAGCGTACTGGTGAACGATTCACCACCATCATCCCGGCGCCGGATCCCCAGCTGCTCAACGATATGCTCAATCACAACGTCAAGGTGATGGGCGAGAAGCCGGAAGAGCCGTCTTTGCTGACCTCTATCTTCATCTCCTGGTTCCCGATGTTGCTGCTGATCGGTGTCTGGGTCTTCTTCATGCGTCAGATGCAGGGCGGCGGTGGCAAAGGCGCCATGTCGTTTGGCAAGAGCAAGGCTCGACTGATGAGTGAAGATCAGATCAAGACTACCTTTGCCGATGTAGCTGGTTGCGATGAAGCCAAGGAAGAGGTGAAGGAGCTGGTCGACTATCTGCGCGACCCGAGCAAATTCCAGAAACTGGGTGGCAAGATCCCGACTGGCGTACTGCTGGTAGGTCCTCCCGGTACCGGTAAAACCCTGCTGGCCAAGGCCATTGCGGGTGAGGCCAAGGTGCCCTTCTTCACCATCTCGGGTTCTGATTTCGTGGAGATGTTCGTGGGTGTCGGTGCCTCCCGGGTACGTGACATGTTCGAGCAGGCCAAGAAATCCTCCCCCTGCATCATCTTCATCGATGAAATTGATGCGGTCGGTCGCCAGCGTGGCGCCGGTCTGGGCGGTGGTCACGATGAGCGTGAGCAGACCCTTAACCAGATGCTGGTCGAGATGGATGGCTTTGAAGGCAATGAAGGGATCATCGTCATCGCTGCCACCAACCGTCCTGATGTACTGGATCCGGCACTACTGCGTCCGGGCCGTTTCGACCGTCAGGTTGTGGTCGGTCTGCCGGATGTCCGTGGTCGCGAGCAGATCCTGAAAGTGCACATGCGCAAAGTTCCGTTGGCGGATGACGTCAATCCGGCGCTGATTGCCCGTGGTACACCCGGTTTCTCCGGTGCGGATTTGGCCAACCTGGTCAACGAAGCTGCCCTCTTCTCTGCTCGCGAAAGCCGCCGAGTGGTCTCCATGGCTGAGTTCGAAAAGGCCAAGGACAAGATCATGATGGGGGCGGAACGTCGCTCCATGGTGATGAAAGAGTCTGAAAAAGAGATGACTGCGTATCATGAAGCCGGTCACGCCATTATTGGTCGCGTGGTTCCGGATCATGATCCCGTTTACAAGGTCTCCATTATTCCGCGTGGCCGTGCGCTGGGTGTGACCATGTACCTGCCTGAGCAGGATCGCTGGAGCCACTCCAAGCAGCATCTGGAGTCGATGATCTCCAGCCTGTATGGCGGTCGTCTGGCGGAAGAGTTGATCTACGGTGCCGAGAAGGTCTCGACCGGCGCGTCCAACGACATCGAGCGGGCGACCGATATCGCACGCAAGATGGTGACCCAGTGGGGTATGTCCGAGCGTCTCGGCCCGATGCTTTACGCGGAAGAAGATGGCGAGGTGTTCCTCGGTCGCAGTATGGCCAAGGCCAAGCACATGTCAGACGACACTGCTCGCATCATTGATGCCGAGGTGAAGCAGGTTATTGATCGCAACTACGACCGCGCCAAGCAGATCCTGCTGGATAACATGGATGTACTGCACAGCATGAAAGATGCGCTGATGAAGTACGAAACCATCGATGCCAAGCAGATCGATGATCTGATGGCCCGTCGCGAGGTTCGTGCCCCTAGCAACTGGCACGATGAGCACGGTGATACCCCGCAAGGCGGTTCCACTGTGGCTGCCGATGCCAAGCCTGCCAATGAGGCTGCACCGGTGGCGGATGTCACTATCGACAAAGCCAACGACGCTCCGGCCAAATAATCGTGACTCTCCAAACCCCGGGCTTGCCCGGGGTTTTTCTTTATCAGATGGACGTGAAAATGCAGTTAACCAGCAAGGGGCTTAGCCTCTCTCTCGATCGTCCCCATGTGATGGGGATCCTCAATGTGACGCCCGACTCCTTCTCCGATGGCGGTAATTTCAACCAGTTTGAACGGGCAATGGCTCATGCGCGCCAGATGGTCTCTGACGGTGCGACCCTCATTGACATCGGTGGCGAGTCAACCCGCCCTGGTGCGCCCGATGTGAGCGAGCAGGAGGAGCTGGACAGGGTCATTCCTGTCGTGGAGCAGATGGCCCGTGAGCTGGATGTGATGATCTCCCTCGATACCTCCAAAGCGGCTGTGATGCGGGAGGGTTGCAAGGCGGGAGCCCATCTGATCAACGATGTGCGGGCACTGCAAGAACCTGGAGCACTGCAGGCCGCGGCCGAAGCGCGGGTTCCGGTCTGCCTGATGCATATGCAAGGGCAGCCGCGAACCATGCAGGTCGAGCCGCACTATGAGGACCTGATCGGGGAGGTTCGCACCTTTTTTGATGAACGCATTGCGGCTTGTCTGGCGGTCGGGATCCGTCGTGAAGAGCTGTTGCTGGATCCTGGATATGGCTTTGGCAAGACCCTTGCACACAACTATCAGCTGTTGGCGGCTCAAAAGGAACTGCTTGAATATGGCTTGCCGCTATTGGTGGGGATGTCGCGAAAGTCTATGATAGGCAACCTGCTGGGCCGTCCGGTGGATGAGCGTCTGGCGGGCAGTCTGGCATGCGCCCTTATCGGCATGCAGCATGGTGCCCGCATCATCAGGGTACACGATGTAAGGGAGACCATGGACGCATTGCGCGTCGGTTGGCTGGCAATGACGGGACAAGATTTTATTTCCAGATAATAAAGAGAACAGACAATGGCAAGAAAGTATTTCGGTACCGATGGTGTCCGCGGCAAGGTTGGCGAATACCCGATCACCCCTGATTTTGTAATGAAATTGGGTTGGGCTGCCGGCAAGGTGCTCTCCAAGAAGGGCACCAAAAAGGTGCTGATTGGCAAAGATACCCGCATCTCCGGTTACATGCTGGAATCCGCGCTGGAAGCGGGGCTCTCCGCGGCAGGCCTTAAAGCCATTCTGATGGGACCCATGCCCACGCCGGCGGTTGCCTACCTGACTCGCACTTTCCGTGCCGAAGCTGGCATCGTCATCAGCGCCTCCCACAACCCCTTCTATGACAACGGCATCAAGTTCTTCTCCGCCGACGGCACCAAGCTGCCCGATGATGTCGAGCTGGCTATCGAAGCCGAGCTGGATCACGAGCTCAAGTGTGTCGAGTCGGCCGAACTTGGCAAAGCGGTGCGCATTGATGATGCCGCCGGTCGCTATATCGAATTCTGCAAGAGCACCTTCCCCTCCCACATGAATCTGGATGGGGTGAAAATGGTGGTCGACTGTGGCCATGGCGCTACTTACCACATTGCGCCGTCGGTTTTCCGCGAGTTGGGTGCTGAAGTGATCACCATGGGCTGTGCCCCGGATGGTCTCAATATCAACGATGGTGTTGGTTCGACTGCGCCTGACGCTCTGGTTGCCAAGGTGCTGGAGTGCAAGGCTGATCTGGGGGTTGCCTTTGATGGTGATGGTGACCGTCTGATCATGGTTGACCATACCGGCTATCTCATCGACGGTGATGAAGTGCTCTATATCATCGCACGGGATGCCTTGCGCAACGGTCGCCTCAAAGGCGGTGTCGTCGGTACCCTGATGGCCAACATGGGTCTGGAACTGGCGTTGCAGACACTGGGTATCCCGTTTGCCCGTGCCAAGGTAGGCGACCGCTACGTGCTGGAGATGATGGAAGAGAAGGGCTGGCGTATCGGTGGCGAGAACTCCGGTCACATCATCTGTCTTGATCAGACCACCACGGGTGATGGCATCGTGGCCGCTTTGCAGGTGCTCACTGCCATGCGTAGTGCCGAGATGCCGCTAGCCAAGCTGCGCTCCGGCATGAGCAAGTTCCCGCAGGTACTGGTGAATGTTCGTTTTGCCGAAGGCAAGGATCCGCTGGCCGCTGATGCTGTCATGGCTGAGGTTGCCAAGGTGGAACAGGAGCTGGCTGGTCGTGGTCGCGTACTGTTGCGTAAATCCGGTACCGAACCACTGATCCGGGTCATGGTCGAAGGGGAGCATGAACAGCAGGTACGTGACATGGCTCAGCGCATCGCCAAGCAGGTTGAATCGGCGTTTTAATGAACAACCAGGGCGGCTTTTTAGCCGCCCTGGTTGTATCTTGTTCAAACGATTCAAAAATTTAAAAATAGCACTTGTCAGCTGAGCATCCTCTGGATATTATCAGCCCCGCTTTCGCAAGGGAGTTGCCGATGGGACATCGCAAGCCGTTTGTAGCAGCCAACTGGAAGTTGCACGGTAGTAGGTCGCAGTTAGAGCAGTTTACGAGTCAGTGCCTAAACGGCGTTGACGGAAAAGTAGATGTGGTTCTCTGTCCTTCCCATGTGCATCTCGACTTTAGCGCTTCACTGCTCAATGAGCAGAAAGTAATAAGGTTGGGGGCTCAGAATGTGAGTCAGCACGCTACTGGCGCTTACACTGGAGAAATCTCGTGTCAGATGCTGGTTGAGGCAGGGTGTCGTTACGTATTGATAGGGCACTCCGAGCGCAGGCGTCTTTTTGGTGAGACCAGTTTTATCGTCGCAGAGAAGTTTGCGGCAGCCAGAGCGGCAGGCTTGATTCCCATCCTCTGTTTAGGTGAATCAGGTGCGGCGAGGCAGGCGAGAAGAGCCTTCGAGGTGATCGCTGAAGAGCTGGATATAGTCATAGAGAAAAATGGCGCGATGGCTTTCGATAATGCTATCATCGCCTACGAGCCGATTTGGGCTGTAGGTACAGGTAAGTGCGCCACACCCGAGCAGGCACAAGAGGTTCATTCCTTTATACGTGGTCGCTTGGCGGAGGATACTCCGGTAATAGGTGAGAAAGTTAGAATCATCTATGGTGGGAGCGTAACGCCGAGCAACGCGAGAGATTTGTTTGCACAGCCCGACATTGATGGCGGACTGATTGGCGGAGCAAGCCTCGATAGCGATGCGTTTTTAGGAATTGTTGAAGCGGCAAAGGGTGCAAGTTAAATGTACGAGATTCTTTTAGTCGTTTATCTGCTGGTTTCACTGGCTCTGATTGGTCTGGTGATGATTCAGCAAGGTAAAGGGGCTGATATGGGCGCCTCCTTCGGCGCAGGGGCATCGAACACAGTATTCGGCTCCGGTGGTTCAGGCAGTTTCCTGACCCGAACAACAGCAATTTTGGCTACTCTGTTTTTCGTTATCAGCCTGGTGCTCGGATCTATGTCCAGCAACAAGGTCAAGCAGGGTAGTGAGTGGGAAAATCTGCAACAAACTCAACAGGTTGAGCAGACCAAAGCGCCAGTGAAGAAAGATACTGACGTTCCCGAGTAAGAGTTTTGCCGTGGTGGTGGAATTGGTAGACACGCTATCTTGAGGGGGTAGTGCTCTAGGGTGTGCGGGTTCGAGTCCCGCCCACGGCACCAATTAAGCAGTGAGCTCGGGAAACCGAGTGTATTATAGCCAGTCAGTCTTGTATCGAGAGAGTGAAGTGGCTATAATCTCGCACGATTTCGGACGCGGGGTGGAGCAGCATGGTAGCTCGTCGGGCTCATAACCCGAAGGTCGTCGGTTCAAATCCGGCCCCCGCAACCAAATTTCACGCATTTCCTACGCTCAGGAAGGCGGTCGCTGCGAGGCGACAATCAGGGTAAAGCGCCAAGCCCCGATTTGACATCGGGGCTTTTTGTTATGTGCAATTTACTCTGAATCGATCTCTATCTGGGCTTTATGCCCTTTTTTTGTTTTTCGGAGGGTGACTTTGGCTACGTTGGAACAACGTTTGACCGATCTGCTCGAGGCTCCGGTCGTTGCCTTGGGTTTTGAACTTTGGGGTATTGAGTTTATCCGCGCGGGTAAACACTCCACCTTGCGTGTCTATATCGACGGCGAGCAGGGTGTGACTGTCGAGAACTGTGCTGAGGTCAGCCATCAGGTTGGCGCCATCATGGACGTCGAAGATCCCATCACCGAGGAGTATTACCTCGAGGTATCCTCCCCCGGCCTGGATCGTCCCCTGTTCAAGGTTGCCCATTTCGAAAAATACGTTGGCCAAGAGGCGGCGGTAACGCTTCGGATGGCAACAAACAACCGCCGCAAGTTCAAAGGCGTAATCAAAGCTGTGCAAGGCGACATGATCACCCTGACAGTAGATGGTAAGGACGACGTGTTGGCTTTCACCAATATCCAAAAAGCGAACATAGTGCCGAACTTTGGTTAACGAGGCTATCGGATATGAATAAAGAGATTTTGCTGGTCGTTGACGCAGTATCCAACGAGAAAGCGGTACCCCGCGAGAAGATCTTCCAGGCTCTGGAAACCGCGCTGGCGACTGCGACCAAGAAGAAATATGAAGGCGAGATTGAAGTTCGGGTCGAAATCGATCGCAAGACCGGTGACTACGACACTTATCGCCGCTGGGTAGTCATTGCGGATCAAGCCGCGATGGAGAACCCCTATGCTGAAATCACCCTGGAAGCGGCACAAATTGATCAGCCGGAAATCCAGATCGGTGAGTATGTTGAAGACCAGATCGACTCTGTGACCTTCGACCGTATCACTACCCAGACCGCCAAGCAGGTTATCGTGCAGAAAGTGCGCGAAGCCGAGCGTTCACAAGTAGTTGATCAGTTTAAAGATAAAGAAGGCACCATCATCAGTGGTGTGGTCAAGAAGAGTAACCGCGACAACGTCATTCTGGATCTGGGCAGCAATGCTGAAGCCGTGATCTTCCGTGATGACATGCTGCCGCGTGAAACCTTCCGCCCGGGCGACCGTGTCCGTGGCCTGCTCTACGCAGTACGTCCAGAAGCCCGTGGTTCCCAGCTGTTTGTCAGCCGTTCCAGCCCGGACTTCCTGAAAGAGCTGTTCCGTATTGAAGTACCGGAGATCGGCGAAGAGATGATCGAAATCATGGGCGCTGCCCGTGACCCGGGTTCCCGCGCCAAGATCGCGGTGAAGACCAACGATCGTCGTATCGACCCGATCGGTGCCTGTATCGGTATGCGTGGTGCCCGTGTGCAAGCTGTCTCCGCAGAGCTGAGCGGTGAGCGTGCAGACATCGTGCTGTACGATGACAACCCGGCCCAGTACGTGATCAATGCCATGGCACCTGCCGATGTGGCCTCCATCATCGTTGATGAAGACAACCACACCATGGATATCGCCGTGGAAGCTGCCAACCTGGCCCAGGCCATCGGTCGCAATGGTCAGAACGTGCGTCTGGCCTCCCAGCTGACCGGTTGGGAGCTGAACGTGATGACCGTTGAGGACATGCGTGCCAAGCACCAGGCCGAGAACGACCGCATCATGAACCTGTTCACCAGCACCCTGGATATCGATGACGATTTCGCCGGTCTGCTGATGGAAGAGGGCTTCTCGACCCTAGAAGAGATCGCCTTCGTACCGGTCAACGAGTTGCTGGCTATTGACGGTCTGGATGAAGACATGGTCGAAGAGCTGCGCAAGCGTGCCAAAGATGCCCTGACTACCCAGGCGCTGGCCAAAGAGGAGTCCTTTGATGGCGTCGAACCGTCCGAAGAGCTGCTCAATCTGAACGGTCTGAGTCGTGAACTGGCATACGCTCTGGCGGGCCGCGGCGTGGGCACCCTGGAAGATTTGGCTGAGCAAGGTATTGATGACCTTGCTGGTATTGAAGGGCTGACTGCCGAGAAGGCGGGTGAGCTCATTATGGCTGCTCGCAATATCTGTTGGTTCGGAGAAGAGCAGTCTTAAGTAAGATCAAACGGAGGAAAATGAATGGCAGAAGTATCAGTCAAACAACTTGCCACTGACATCGACACACCGGTTGATCGTCTTCTCCAGCAGTTTGTCGATGCCGGTATCAGCAAGAGCAAGGCCGACGACATGGTCAGCGAGTCTGAAAAGCAGACTCTTCTGGCACACCTGAAGAAACAGCATGGAGGTGACGAGGTCGCCGCTCCTGCCCGCATGACTTTGCAGCGCAAGACCAAGAGCACCATCAGTGTTCAGGGAACCGGCGGCAAGAACAAAGAAGTGCAGGTGGAAGTTCGCAAATCTCGCACCTATGTAAGACGCTCGGCGCTGGAAGAAGAACAGCGTCAGGCGGAAGCCGAGGAAAAAGCGCGTTTGGAAGCAGAAGAAAAAGCTCGTCGTGAAGCCGAAGAGAAGGCTCGCCTCGACGCTGAAGAGAAGGCTCGCCGTGAGGCTGAGCAGGCTCGTCGTGAAGCTGAGGAAAAGGCGCGGATCGAGGCACAACAAAAGGCTCGACAGGCTCAACAGCCCGCCAAAGCAGCCAGTAGCACAGCTCAGCAAGAGGCAGAAAAGATGGCCAAGCGCGAAGCAGAAGAACTGAAGCGCCAACAGGAACAGACAGCTTTGAAAAAAGCTGAAGAACTCGCCGCGAAGAAAGCCGAAGAGGCTCGCATCATGGCGGAACAGAACGCAGCCCGCTGGGCTGAAGAAGAAGCCGCTCGTGCCAAAGAGAGCAGCGATTATCACCTGACAACCAACAAGCATGCGCAAGCTGCAGAAGACGAGCTGGATCGCAAAGAAGAGACCAGCCGTCGTACTGCCGCTGCCGCTGTCAAGGCCCCGAAAAAGGCGGGTCGTCGCGATGATGATCGCAATGATCGCAACTCCCGTGATCCGCGTGCCCGTAAAGGCAAACGTGGCAAGGTCGCTACCCCGAACGCCATGAAGCACGGCTTCAACAAGCCGGCTGCCGTGGTGAACCGCGACGTTGTCATCGGTGAGACCATCACGGTGGCCGAGCTGGCCAACAAGATGGCCGTCAAGGGCGTTGAAGTCATCAAGGCGATGATGAAGATGGGGGCCATGGCCACCATCAACCAGGTGATCGACCAAGAGACCGCTCAGCTGGTCGCTGAGGAGATGGGTCACAAGGTTGTGCTGCGCCGCGAGAACGAGCTGGAAGAGGCGGTACTGTCCGATCGTGACGAGACCTCCGAAGCCAAGCCGCGCGCACCTGTCGTTACCATCATGGGTCACGTTGACCACGGTAAGACCTCGCTGCTCGACTACATTCGTAAAGCCAAGGTTGCTGCTGGCGAAGCCGGTGGTATTACCCAGCATATCGGTGCTTACCACGTTCAGACCGATAGCGGCATGATCACCTTCCTGGATACTCCGGGTCACGCGGCGTTTACCTCCATGCGTGCTCGCGGTGCCAAGGCGACCGACATCGTTGTTCTGGTCGTTGCTGCTGACGACGGCGTGATGCCGCAAACCATCGAAGCTATCCAGCACGCCAAGGCTGCCGGTGTGCCGCTGGTTGTGGCAGTCAACAAGATCGACAAGCCGGAAGCGGATCCGGATCGCGTCAAGACCGAGTTGGCTCGTTACAACGTCATGTCCGAGGATTGGGGTGGAGACTGCCAGTTCGTGCACGTATCTGCCAAGTCCGGTCAGGGTATCGACGATCTGCTGGAAGCCATCCTGATCCAGGCTGAAGTACTGGAGCTGAAAGCGGTGGTTGACGGTATGGCCAACGGCGTCGTGATCGAATCCTTCCTGGATAAAGGTCGTGGTCCGGTTGCTACCGTACTGGTACAAGAAGGTACTCTGCGTCAGGGCGACATCGTTCTGTGTGGTCTAGAGTACGGCCGTGTTCGCGCCATGCGTGACGAACTGGGTCGCGAGATCAAGGAAGCGGGTCCGTCCCTGCCGGTGGAAATCCTGGGTCTCTCCGGCGTTCCCTCTGCCGGTGACGAAGCCACCGTTGTCCGTGACGAGAAGAAAGCCCGTGAAGTGGCGCTCTACCGTCAAGGCAAGTTCCGCGAAGTCAAGCTGGCTCGCCAGCAGAAGGCCAAGCTGGAAAACATGTTCGCTAACATGACCGAGGGCGAAGTGTCCGAAGTGAACGTGGTGATCAAGGCCGACGTACAAGGTTCTGTGGAAGCGATCTGCGATGCGCTGGTCAAACTCTCCACCGACGAAGTGAAGGTGAAGATCGTGGGTTCCGGCGTAGGTGGTATCACCGAAACCGACGCGACCCTGGCTGCCGCTTCCAGCGCCATCCTGGTTGGTTTCAACGTCCGTGCCGACGCGTCTGCGCGCAAGGTTATCGAATCCGAGAGCCTGGATCTGCGTTACTACTCCGTCATCTATGACCTGATCGACGAAGTGAAGCAGGCCATGAGCGGCAAGCTGGCCCCAGAGTATCGTCAGGAGATCATCGGTCTTGCTGAAGTGCGTAGCGTCTTCAAGTCGCCGAAGTTCGGCGCCGTTGCTGGCTGTATGGTTACCGAGGGTGTGGTCAAGCGTTCCAACCGTATCCGCGTTCTGCGTGACAACGTGGTTATCTATGAAGGCGAGCTGGAATCCCTGCGCCGCTTCAAGGATGACGTCAACGAAGTTCGCAACGGTTACGAGTGTGGTATCGCGGTCAAGAACTACAACGACGTGCGCGAAGGCGACCAGATCGAAGTTTACGAGACTGTTGAAATCCAACGGACTCTGTAAGCCGAGCGTTAGACAAAATAGGGGGCCGCGGCCCCCTTTTATCGCAGGATAGAATATGGCCAGAGAATTCAGCCGGACCCGTCGGGTCGGACAGCAGATCCAGCGTGAAATCGCGCTGATCCTGCAGCGCGAGGTGAAAGACCCGCGTATCGGCATGGTGACCGTTTCCGATGTGGAAGTGTCCCGTGACCTCAACTATGCCAAGATTTACGTCACCTTCTTGCAGCTGGAAAATGATGCCGAGCGCATTCAGGAAGGGCTCAAGGCGTTGACGGAAGCCGCCGGTTACATTCGCAGTCTGCTGGGCAGCGCCATGCGTCTGCGCGTGGTACCGGAGTTGCGCTTCTTCTATGATCAGACCCTGGTGGAGGGGATGCGTCTCTCCAACCTGGTGACCAAGACTGTGCGTGAAGACAAGCGCCGCATGGCCGAATCCGGCCGTGACGAAGAAGCTGAATCCGCACCGGATGACACGACTGAGGATAAAGCCTGAGATGACCCGAAGACGTCGTTTCAAGGGCCGTGATGTGCACGGCATTCTGCTGCTGGACAAGCCGACCGGCCTGACCTCCAACGATGTGTTGCAGAAGGTCAAGCGGATTTACAACGCTGCCAAGGCCGGTCATACCGGGGCGCTGGATCCGCTGGCGACCGGCATGCTGCCGATTTGCCTCGGTGAGGCCACCAAGTTCTCCCAGTATCTGCTGGAAGCGGACAAGCGCTATGAGGTGACCGCCAAACTGGGCGAGCGCACCAACACCAGCGACTCCGATGGTGAGGTGGTCTCCACCCGTCCGGTGAACGTGGCTGTCGGTACCCTGATTGAGGCGCTGGACCAGTTCCGCGGCCCCATCATGCAGGTGCCGTCCATGTACTCCGCGCTCAAGCACAACGGCCGTCCGCTCTACGAATATGCCCGCGAAGGTATCGAGATTGAGCGTGAAGCCCGTCCCATCACCGTATTCGAGCTCAAACTGCTGAGTTTCGAAGGTGATGAAGTGCGCCTTGAAGTGCACTGCAGCAAGGGCACCTATATCCGCTCTCTGGTGGATGATCTGGGTGAAGTGCTGGGTTGTGGCGCCCACGTGACCCAGTTGCGCCGTACCCAGGTGGCCAGCTATCCGTACGAGCGGATGCTGACTCTGGAGCAGCTCGAGTGTATTTTCGAGCAGGCCAAGGCCGAGAGCATCCCGCCGCGCGAGCAGCTGGATCCCCTGTTGCTGCCGATGGATACTGCCGTGGCAAGCTTGCCCGAGGTGAACATGCTGGCTGTTGTGGCTGCCTATGTGAATCAGGGCCAGGCCGTGCAGGTGGCGGGTGCGCCGCACAGCGGTCAGGTTCGTATGACGGTCGGCCCGGAGCGCGAGTTCATCGGGGTTGGCGAGATTGATGATGATGGCCGCGTCGCCCCCAAGCGACTGGTACGTTATCACGACGAGGAGTGATCCTCAGGCGGTATCGGCGTGCTCTTTCCCTCTCTCGCTTCTTTCTCGTTGCGAAAATGGGCAGGGACGATTATCATACCGCCCTCATTTCACGGCTGAATTAGAGATTGGCTGTGAACCTTTAAACACTCTACTGGAGTAATACCATGTCTCTAAATGCTGAGATCAAAGCTCAAATCGTTGCCGAGCACGCTCGTGGCGCCAACGACACCGGTTCCCCCGAAGTGCAAGTTGCCCTGCTGACTGCCCAGATCAACCATCTGCAAGGTCACTTCAAAGAGCACTCCAAGGACCACCACGGTCGTCGCGGTCTGCTGCGCATGGTTTCCCAGCGTCGTAAGCTGCTGGACTACCTGAAGCGTAAAGATTCCGAGCGTTATGCTGCTCTGATCGCCAAGCTGGGTCTGCGTCGTTAATCGACCATCAGATTTCGCGAAAAGGGGAACCTCCGGGTTCCCCTTTTTTATTGCTCTTTAGCGGCTTGTTGCCATCCTCACAGAATTTGTGTCGCCGCTTACCTTTTGCATCGAATCAAGTATACTTGTGCGCGAATTTAAAGAGCCAAATTGTAAAAAGGAAATTCACGTGAATCCTATTGTTAAGTCATTCCAGTACGGTCAACACACCGTCACACTGGAAACCGGTGTGATGGCCCGTCAAGCCACTGCGGCCGTTATGGTCAGCATGGACGATACCTGTGTATTTGTGACCGTCGTAGGCAAGAAAGAGGCCGATCACGGCCGTGATTTCTTCCCGCTGACCGTCAACTACCAGGAGCGTACCTATGCTGCTGGTCGTATCCCGGGTGGTTTCTTCCGTCGTGAAGGCCGTCCGAGCGAAGGCGAGACCCTCATCTCCCGTCTGATCGACCGTCCAATTCGTCCGTTGTTCCCGGAAGGCTTCTTCAATGAGGTTCAGGTGGTTGCCACAGTCATGTCCGTGAATCCGGCAGTCTCCCCCGATATCGTTGCCATGATCGGCGCCTCTGCTGCGCTGGCCATCTCCGGCATTCCGTTTGGCGGCCCGATCGGTGCTGCTCGCGTGGGTTACATGAACGGTCAGTATGTGCTGAACCCGACCACCACCGAACTGCCACAGAGCGATCTGGATCTGGTTGTTGCCGGTACTGCCAACGCCGTACTGATGGTTGAGTCCGAAGCGGCCATCCTCTCCGAAGAGGTGATGCTGGGCGCCGTGGTATACGGTCACGAGCAGATGCAGACCGTTATCAACGCCATCAACGAATTTGCCGCTGCCGTCGGCACCAAGCCGTGGGACTGGACTCCGCCTGTCGTCAACGAAGCGCTGAAAGCCAAGGTTGCCGAGCTGGCGAGCGCCGAGCTGGGTGAAGCCTACCGCATCACCGAGAAGGCTGTTCGTTACGAAACCATCGCGGCCATCAAGGGTCGTGTGGTTGAGCAAGTTATCGCTTCCGGCGTGGAAGAAGATGCCAAGAAGATCGGCGAAGAGTTCCACAGCCTGGAAAGCCGCATCGTTCGTGGCCGCGTAGTGCGTGGTGAGCCGCGTATCGATGGTCGCGATCCGGAAATGATCCGTGCCCTGTCTGTCGCTACCGGCGTATTGCCCCGTGCTCACGGTTCTGCCCTGTTCACTCGTGGTGAAACCCAGGCTATGGTCGTTGCGACCCTGGGTACCGAGCGTGACGCCCAGAACATCGACGAGCTGACCGGCAACCGTGCCGATCGCTTCATGCTACACTACAACTTCCCGCCATACTGCGTCGGTGAGACCGGCATGATGGGTAGCCCGAAGCGTCGTGAAATCGGTCACGGCCGTCTGGCCAAGCGCGGCGTTGCTGCCGTGATGCCGAGTGCTGCTGAGTTCCCGTACGTGGTGCGCGTGGTGTCTGAAATCACTGAATCCAACGGCTCCTCCTCCATGGCGTCTGTCTGTGGTTCCTCTCTGGCGCTGATGGATGCCGGTGTGCCGATCAAGGCTTCCGTCGCCGGTATCGCCATGGGTCTGGTGAAGGAAGAAGAAGGTTTCGTCGTGCTGTCCGACATTCTGGGTGACGAAGATCACCTGGGCGACATGGACTTCAAAGTAGCCGGTACCACCGAAGGTGTGACCGCGCTGCAAATGGACATCAAGATCGAAGGCATCACCAAAGAGATCATGGAGATTGCGCTGAAGCAAGCTCGTGGTGCTCGTCTGCACATCCTGAAAGTGATGGATGAAGCAATCCAGGCTCCCCGTGCCCAGATCTCCGATTTCGCACCGCGTATCCACACCATCAAGATCAATCCTGAGAAGATCAAGGACGTGATCGGTAAGGGTGGTTCCGTGATCCGTGCGCTGACCGAAGAGACCGGCACCAACATCGAGTTGGATGATGACGGTACTGTACGTATCTCCGCTGTGGCCAACGAAGCTGCCATGGAAGCGATCCGTCGCATTGAGGCCATCACCGCCGAGATCGAAGTGAACCGCATCTATGAAGGTAAAGTTGTCCGTCTGGCCGATTTCGGTGCATTCGTCAACATCCTGCCGGGCAAAGATGGTCTGGTACACATCTCCCAGATCACCGATGCTCGCGTTCAGAACGTGGCTGACCACCTGACTATCGGTGACGTGGTCAAGGTGAAGGTACTGGAAGTGGACCGTCAGGGCCGCGTACGTCTCTCCATCAAGGAAGCGAACGCTCCGACTGATGCAGCCCCGGCTGCTGATGCTCCGGTTGCTGCCGAAGCGCCTGCCGCAGAGTAATCTGTCCTCCTGAACCGGATTCTCCGGTTGCAGTAAAAAGTCCGGCGCCCTTTGGGGCGCCGGACTTTTTTATGCGCTCAGGCTCATCACGCCGAAGTTGGCTCTCTGCTCAGGATGTGGTGGGCATTGCCGGAGCCTCAAGAGGTCAGGTTAGAAAAGTGTTGCGAAGGGGGAGGGAGAACGGTGTGGGAGAAAGGAGCCTGAGGATTCAGGCTCCTGATAAGGATCAGGCCTCGTTGGCGTGGGCCTTCTGACACCCTTCGACGGCGTGAGCAATCAGTTCCAGTGCGCTCTGGTCGCACGGTGGCAACTCGGCCTCGCACTTGTTGATAGGGGTAACACGATCGCCCCACTTGATGATGGCTGCGCCCCAGGTCAGGCCGGCACCGAAGGCGGCAGTCAGCAGATAGGAATTCGGCTTGACGCGCCCCTGCTCCAGCGCTTCGCACAGGGCGATAGGTACGGTAGCGGCGGAGGTGTTGCCGTAGTTTTCGATGTTGACCATCACCTTCTCCATCGGCGCATTCATCCGTTTGGCGAGGGTCTCGATGATGCGGATATTGGCCTGGTGCGGCACGATCAGGTCGACCTGCTCCGGCGCAATACCGGCCTGCGCCAGCACAGTGCTGGTGGCCTCACCCATGCCGCGCACAGCACGTTTGAAGATCTCCGGCCCTTCGAAGTTGAAGGTGAACAGGCCATCGATATCGGCAAAACGCACCCGGTCGGTACCGAAGTTCGGTACATGCAGGATCTCCCGCGCTTCGCTGTCGCAACCCAGCTTGTTGGCGATCAGGCCACACTCCTGCTCGCTTGCCTCTATCACCACGGCACCGGCACCATCGCCAAACAGTACGGCGGTATCGCGGCGTGCCCAGTCCAGCAGGTAGGTGAGGCGCTCGGCGCCAATCACCAGCACCTTCTTCATCATGCCAGCCTGCACCAGCGAGGTAGCGACGGAGAGGGAGTAGACGAAACCGGTGCAGGCCGCGTTGAGGTCAAACACGGCGGCGTTGACGGCGCCCAGCTTCTTTTGCACCGCAGAGGCGGCACTTGGCAGCAGGTTGTCCGGGGTGGCGGTGGCCAGGATGATGCCATCGAGATCGCTGGCTTCCAGACCGGCGCAGGCCAGTGCGCGGCGACCGGCCAGGGTGGCGAGATCCGAGGTGCTGACATGGGAGATCCGGCGGGCCTTGATGCCGGTGCGCGGATAGATCCACTCGTCTGATGTATCCATGATGGTGCTGAGGTCGTCGTTGGTCAGCACGGAGGGAGGCAGGCATTTGCCCCAGCCGGTGATATTGGCGTATTTCATCTTGTTACCGCTTCTCAAGTGGATCGCCCGCGGGCGGAAAATCGTGCAATTATGCCGTACGAGACAACCACTGTCATCTTGTGGTCATGGTTATGTGCAGGGGGCTCAGCTGTGCCATCTGGTCGCAAAGGGCTGCAACGCGCGGAACATGGCTGGAAATTTTGCTTAAAACGCGGGACTCATCTGCCCTAAGATAGGCGTTTCACCACCGATGAGGGTATCTCCTTGCTCAGAGCCAATCTCAACTTGTTGCCGACCCTCAAGGTGCTGCTGGAGACCCGCAATATCAGCCGCGCCGCCGAGCTGTTGCACCTGAGTCAGCCCTCCATCAGCAAGCAGCTTGCCCAGTTGCGCAGCGAGTTTGATGACGAGTTGCTGGTGCGGGAGGGGCAACGCTGGCTGCTGACGCCACGGGCCGAACTGTTGGCCGCCCAGCTGGCGGATTCTCTCGGTGCGCTGGAGCGGCTCTACGAGGCGCCCGGATTTGACCCGAGCCGCTGCGAGCGGGTATTTCGGCTCGCCTCCTCCGATTATGTGGCCCAGCATATCCTGCCCGATATCTGTGCCGCGCTCGCCAAAGAGGCGCCGTTGGCGGCGCTGGAGTACAGCCTGTGGGACAAGCGTCAGCTGCCGCAGTTGTGGCAGTCCGAGCTGGATCTGGTCTCCACCATCACCGAGCAGGTACCGGATCAGATCCGTGGTCTGCATCAGGGGGAAGATCGGCTGGCGGTGTTGATGGGACGTCACCACCCGCTGGCGGGCAAGGCGCTGAGTCTCGATGACTATCTCGCCTGGCCTCACCTGCAGGTGAGCGGGGGAGGCGACAAGGACAGCCCGGTGGAGCAGGTGTTGGCGCCGCAGGGACTGAGTCGGCGCTGGTTTGCCAGAGTTCCCTTCTTTCAGGCGGCAGTGGAGGTGTTGCTGCGCACCGATTGCCTGATGACCACCCCGGCCCATATCGCCTGGCAGCTCTCCTGTGGCCATGAGCTCACCTTTGTCGATCTGCCCTTTTCTACCCGCGACCAGCAGTATCATCTGCTGTGGCATCAGCGCCACCATCAGGATCCAGCCCACCGCTGGTTTCGCGAGCTGGCCTACCCCTTCCTGCGGGATCATCTGCAACGCACCGTTGGCGAGAGTCGCAAGCTGCTCGATCTCGGCGGTTAGCCGCAGTCGGTTGTGTGGCGTTATAGCCATGGGTTATGGAATCTATTCATAACTTTCACTACTGACATAATGGCTCAGCCCGTACCCTGAGTGCAGGCATCCTATCGAGCACAAAAGAGGAAAAGCATGGAACTGACGAGTTGGCTGGCACTGGCCGCAATCTGCGTGATGGGGGCCATCAGCCCGGGGCCGAGTCTGGCGCTGATCATCCGCAACACGGTGCAGGGCGGACAGGGGCATGGCGTCGCTACTGCGCTTGGCCACGGCCTCGGGGTTGGTATCTATGCGCTGGTCACGGCGCTCGGCCTTTCCATTTTGATCACCCAGACACCGATCCTGTTTGATCTGATCCGCTACGGCGGCGCCGCGTTTCTTGCCTGGCTCGGGGTGAAAGCCCTGCTGGCAAAACCAGCCAGTGACGAAGGGAATGAAGAGGTACATCAGTTGCGCGGTCGGCAAGGGGCCTTTGAAGGTTTTATGGTTGCCTTCCTTAACCCCCAGCTGGCGGTTTTCTTCATCGCCCTGTTCAGCCAGTTTGTGCGGGCCGATACCGGCTGGAGCGAAGGGGGCATCATGATGCTCACCGCGGGCGGGATCGATGCCGTCTGGTACGTGCTGGTGGCGCTGGTGCTCTCCCGCGGGCCGGTGCTGGCGTGGCTTAAAGCCAAATCCTTTGTGATCGATAAGGTGAGCGGCCTGGTGCTGCTCGGGCTGGCACTCAAGGTGGTTATCTAATCCTGCATTTTGCGGATACCTTAAGCGGGATCAAGGCACGCAGGCGGTGAATGGGCTAGAGTAGCGCCCATTTGCTGTCCGCCCTGATCCCGAGACCATGCACCAGAACAAGCACCCGTTAAGCCACAACAACCGGTTGGAGCTTCTGGCTCCGGCCAAGAACCTCGCCTACGGCATCGAAGCCATCAACCATGGTGCCGATGCCGTCTACATGGGCGGCCCTGCCTTTGGCGCCCGCAGCGCGGCGGGCAACACCATCGAAGATATCGAAGCGCTGGCGCGCCACGCCCATCGCTTCGGCGCCCAAGTCTTTGTCGCCTTCAACACCCTGCTGCACGATCACGAGCTGGAGCTGGCGCGGCGGCTGACCCACCAAATCTATGAAGCTGGAGCAGATGCGCTCATCGTCCAGGACATGGGGCTGCTGGCGCTGGATTTGCCTCCCATCGCGCTCCATGCCAGTACCCAGACCGACAACCGCACGCCGGAGAAGGTGAAGTTTCTGCAGGATGTGGGTTTCTCTCAGGTGGTGCTGGCGCGCGAACTGTCTCTTGCGCAGATCCGCGAGATCAGTGCGGCGACCAATGTGCAGCTGGAGTTTTTTATCCACGGCGCTCTCTGCGTTTCCTACAGTGGCCAGTGCAACATCAGCCATGCCCGTACCGGCCGCAGTGCCAACCGTGGTGAGTGTGCCCAGCTCTGCCGTCTGCCCTGCTCGCTGCAAAAGCCGGATGGCGAAGTGCTGGTGGCAGACAGCCACCTGTTGTCCCTCAAGGATATGGATCAGACCGATAACCTGGAGGCCTTGATCGAGGCGGGGATCCGCTCCTTCAAGATTGAAGGGCGCCTCAAGGGGCTCGACTACGTCAAGAACGTTACCGCCTGGTATCGCCAGAAGCTGGACGCCATTCTGGATAGCCGCTCCGATCTGGTCGCCGCCTCGGCGGGTCGTTGCAGCTACAGCTTCACGCCTGACCCCAAGAAGAGTTTCAACCGCGGCAGCACAGACTACTTCCTCCATGGCCGCCAGCAGGGGATCGACTCCACCAAGAGCCCGAAATATGTGGGTGAACCGCTCGGGCGTGTCACCAAGGTGACCCGTGACGGTATCGAGATTGACGGCAAACAGGTCACCCTCAACAACGGTGACGGTCTGGGCTTCTTCAAGCCGAACAACGAGCTGGTGGGGATGCGCCTCAACAAAGTCGAAGGTAAGCAGTTACTCCTGTCAGAACGCATGCCGGGGCTGAAGGTGGGGACCGAAATCTACCGCAACCACGATCAGGCGTTCAGCAAGATGCTGGAGAAGGCGAGCGCGGATCGCCGCATCCGGGTCGATATGGTGCTGGCTGAGTGCGATGAGGGCGTGATCCTCACGCTCACCGACGAGCAGGGCATTAGTGCCACGGTGACCCTGCCTTGCGACAAACAGCCTGCCGACAACCCGGAGCGGGCGCTGCAACAGGCGCGTGATCAGCTTGGCAAGCTCGGCAATACCCTGTTTGTGGCGCGCAAGATTGAGTTGGCATTCACTCACCCGCTATTTATCGCCGCATCACAGCTCAACGGTCTGCGTCGGGAGGGCATCGCCGCGCTGGAGGCGGCTCGCGTGGCCAGCTACCAGCGCCCCGCGCGACGGATCGCGCTGCGGGATATCAGCTATCCCCAGCACCGTCTCTCCTACCTTGGCAACGTGCTGAACAGCGCCGCTGAGCAGTTCTTCCGCGAACACGGGGTGGAGAGGATTGCTCCCGCCTATGAGGCGAACAAGGAGGAGCGGGAAGTGGTGCTGATGATCACCAAGCACTGTATCCGCTATAGCCAGAACCTCTGCCCGAACGAGGTGCCCGGTCTCAAGGCCGAGCCGCTGGAGCTCAAGATGGGTAAGGACACCTTCCGCCTGCGTTTTGACTGCAACCGCTGCGAAATGCATGTGATGGGCAGCCTGAAACGCTGATCAATGAGCCCCTTTCTCCAGCCGGAAAGGGGCAATTTTTTATCGCAGGTGCTCTACTCAGACTCCTTTAATTGCCCCTCTCCAGCGCCAGCAGCGCTTTTTTAATCTCCAATCCCCCCGCATAGCCGGTCAGGCTGCCGTTTTGGCCGATCACCCGATGGCAGGGGACGATGATAGAGAGCGGATTGCGGCCATTCGCCGCGCCCACTGCCCGCACCGCATCGGGTTTGCCGATGGTGCGAGCGATATCGCTGTAGCTGCGGGTCTCGCCGTAGGGGATGTCGCACAGCGCTTGCCACACCGCCTGCTGAAAAGCTGTGCCACGGGCGACAAGGGGCAGGGAGAAGCGCTGCAAGCGACCGGCAAAATAGGCGTCAAATTCGGCGAGGAAGGGGGCCAGCGCCTCGTGATCTTGCTGCCAGCCGCTCATATCGGGCAGCGCCCGCAGGCCCGCCACAAAGTCCACGTGCACCAAGCCATACTCGTTGATGGCAACCAGCAGATTGCCGCAGCGGGTCGGCAGGATATCGTAGCGGATCATGGGGTTCTCTCCTGTTGTTGGGTATCTGGCTGGTTTTCGTTGCCAGTGGCACGGAACAGCAAATCGGGCGCTTCACTCATGGCGTGCCACAGCCAGCTGGCCGCATAGCTGCGCCACGGTTGCCATGCTGCGCTTTGCGCCAACACCTCTTTTACCGGCAGCTTGGTGCCGCCTCCGAGTGCCTTCTGCAGCACCAGATCGGAGGTGGGGAAGGCGTCGGTATCCAGCCCGCAACGCAGTCGCCAGTAAGAGACCGTCCAGGGGCCTATGCCCGGCAGCGCCAGCAACTGCTCATCACTGGCTGTCGTGAGGGTCAGCTTACCGCTGGCCAGTGCCTTCGCCACTCCCCGCAGGGTGCGAATGCGGCTGCCGGGCATGCCGATACCGTCGAGATCGAGTTCGCACAACTGGGCGGGGGTCGGTAGTTGCGCCACCCCGAATTGCGCCTCGGTACGGGCTACCAGTCGACCGAGTATGGTGATGGCTCCCTTGACCGACACCTGCTGGCCGACGATGGCGCGCAGCATCACCTCGTATTCGTCCCAGCCACCCGGCAGTCGCACGCCGGGCCAGCGTGCCTGCAAGCGGGCGAGCAGCGGATCCTGACCGAGCAGATCACCGATCCGCTGCATGTCGGCATCGAGATCCCACATCCGACGCACCCGATAGAGCAGATCGGGCAGTGCTGCGAGCGGCAGATCATGGACTGTGAGTTGCAAGCTGTGCCCCTTGCCCTGCGCGATGCGCACCAGCGCGACCTGATCGCCGACCCGGTAGCGCCGCTCATACCCCTCGCCATCTACCCGCTCCAGCTCGGGGATCGCCCGCAGCCGGTAGAACGCCAGCATGGCCGCTACGTCATACGGGGGGCGATAGGGCAGTTGCAGCGTCAGGGTTGCGCCACGCGGCTGCGCGCTCATGTGCTCTGGCGCATGATCCTCTTGTTGGCGCAGGGAGCGTGGGGCCAGTCCGTAGGCGTTGAGCCAGGCGTCATTGAAGCGGCGGATGCTGGCAAAACCGGCGGCAAACGCGATATCTGTGATGGGCAGCCCAGTTTCAGTCAGCAGTCGTTTCGCGAGCAGCAGGCGGCGCGTCTGCTCCACCTGTTTTGGTGAGGCGCCGAGATGTTGCTCGAACTGGCGGCGCAGGGTGCGTTCGCTTATCCCTGCCTCAGTGGCCAGTTTGGCGAGCGTGCCTTCCGCCAGCTCGCCGCGATCGATGCGTGCCAGCAGACGTGCCAGTTCAACCGGCAGATCGCCACGGGCGGCGGGTGCCAGCTCAGGGCGGCAGCGCAGGCAGGGTCGCAGCCCATACAGCTCAGCGGCCGCGGCGCTTTGGAAGTAGCGCACATTGTGCTCGTGGGGTGGCCGTGCCGGGCAGACCGGCCGGCAGTAGATGCCGGTCGAGAGCACGCCGGTAAAGAAGCGGCCATCGAAGCGAGCATCGCGAGCGAGCCGTGCGGCGTGACACTGTTCGCGGCTGAGGGTGTTGATCACCTCATCTTGTGACGACTCTGGGCTTGGCTTTGCATTCATGGTGTGGGCAGCTTTGCTGGAATAGATGGCAAGAGAGTAAGGGGGCTCAGGGGCTGTGACTAGCCAGAAACGGACAGGGATAGCAAAAATTGGCCGAAGTTTTTTTTACTCTTTCATTGCACGGCCGGGTTTCACTCTTCGTCACGCTGTTATTCATGTATCGCGGCTTGACAGAAGGGGGCATAACGGACGGGTCGTAGGCACGATTGGCTTAGCTTTATTTGCTTAGCGAGATTAGTGGCGGCGAAAACTGCTTAAAAATTAATAACAGATCACATAACTATCTTTTTTACATTGAGTGTGGTGATTTTGTGTTGTTCAATCGAGTCAGTTAATTTTTGATGATTATTAAGTCATCACATCTGCGGCCTTAGGCCGAGCAATAACAACACTTGCCAAGGATGATAAGTGAACGACTGTAAGGCATGGCGCCATTGCCGGGGGTTTAGTCTGATCGAGTTGTTGATCGCCATGACGGTTGTCAGCATTCTCGCGGCCATCGCGTTGCCAGCGTATCAGGGTTATCTGCAACAGGGACGCCGTTACGAAGCGCAGCAGCAATTGCTGGAGCAGGCGCTCGCCCTCGAACGTATCTATACCCAACAGGGCCGTTATCCCGACACGTTTGCCACCCCTTCCAACACGGATTTCTACCAGTTCAGCTACAGCCAGCAAGATGCTGGCGACTACCTGCTCAAAGCCATTCCAACGACGCGACAACAGGATGAGTGCGGCACTCTGACCCTCGATCAGACCGGTTATCGCGCGGCCAATCGCCATGACTGCTGGGGATCATAAGATGAACGTGCGCGGATTTACTCTGATTGAGTTGATGATCACGGTCGGCATCGCCGCCATCTTGCTATTGGTCGGGTTGCCCTCCATGAGTCAGCGCCTCGCGGCCGAACGGCTCGATCGCAGCGCGACCGAGCTCGCGTCTGCCTACCGCTTTGCCCGCAGCGAAGCGGTCAAGCTGACCCTGCCGGTGGTACTGCAGGGCACCGAGAACGGTGGCTGGGAGGTGATGGCCGACAGCCAGCGGTTGCGTCAGGCATCGGCTCCCGGTGGCGGCGTGGTGATCAAGCCGTTTGACCCCATCCAGATCGCGCCAACCGGCAGCAGCAGCCACGCCGAGATCATTCTGGCCAATCGCCTCGGTGAGCAGCGGGTCCTTTGCGTGGCCCCGAGCGGCCAGCTGCTGCAAGGGAGCTGCTCATGAGATACGCCGCACTTGCCCGCCAGCAGGGCTTCAATCTGGTGGAGATCATGGTTTCCATGGTGTTGGCGGTGATGGTGTTTCTCGGTCTCGCCAAGGGGCAGGTGGTCTCGTTGCAGCAGGCGCATTACAGCTTGCAGAGCACGCTGGCCACGATCGAGGCGAGCAACAGCGTGGAGCAGATCTGGAGTTCGCTGTGTGAAGTGCAGCGCAAGCCCGAGCGGTTCACCCAGGGCGATTTTCTTGCACGCTTCACCCTGCACGAGGGTCATCGGCTGGTGCTACCGAACCGTTATAGCGACAACTTTGTGGTCGCTATCGAGTGGCAGGATGAGCGGGTCTCCGGCGCCAAGCGGGTGGAGCTGAACGCAGGATTTCCGCCTTTATGCTGAGCATCCCCTCCCGGCAACTAGGTGTCAGTCTTGTCGAGCTGATGATCTCCATGGTGCTCGGTCTGATGTTGATGCTGGCGATTTTTGCCGGTTACGCCCCAATCAAGAGCACGGTCGAGCAGAGCAAGGCGCTGGAGCAGGCGAACGAAGTGCTGCGCTTTGCCACCCTCACCTTTACCAACAGCATCAAGCAGGCGGATCAGCTGATAGCCGTCACCCCTGATCGCCTGACGCTGGCTTTCAAGGTAGAGGGGGGCAGTCAGGTGCTCTCCTGCCTTGGCAACCAGAAAACCGCCGATTTTACCGAGCAGTACCGCTTCACGCCGCCGGTACTCAGTTGCGATGACGGAGATGGCCCGCGCCTGTTGCTGGCCCATCTTCAGGATCTTGAATTCGGCCAGCAGGGTGCACTGGTCAATATCCGCATCTTGCCCGAAGGGCTGCCCAGCTATCTGGCACCCGGAGTAGAGGTGCAGGTGGCCCGCCGCAAGGCGGTCTGGGCGGCAGCGTTGGCCACATCCGGTGCCAACGCCACAGCAGGGGGAGCGGGATGAACAAGGGATTGCAGGGGCAGCGGGGAGCCGTACTGCTGGTGGTGCTGGTGGTGAGCCTGCTGTCGAGTCTGCTGGTGTTTACCAGCATTCAGGAGAACCAGTTGCAAACTCGCCTGAGCGGCAATTTTCACAAGAAGATCAATGCGCAGCTCAGTGCCGAGCAGGGGATGAACGAGAGTTATCGTGCCCTGCATCAGGCCCTTGGCGCCGAACCGCGGATAGAGTGGGCTCAGCTGGTGCAGAAGGTGCCAAGCAAGGGCGAAGGGGCCATGGCGGGTAGCCGCTTTAGCATCGAACAGCTGGATGCCTCCGCCGGCAGCAAGCTGGCGTTGCAGAGCCATGGCCGCTATCTGGAGGGTAATGCCAGCCTCAACGCGCTGTTTGCCCTTAAGCGCGAGCCCGGCAATCTCATCTTTCAGGATTCAGTGGTGGCGTGTGAAGGGTTGAGCCTCTCCGGTAGCGGTTTTATCGACAGCTACGACTCGCGCAAGGGGGCGTACAAGGAGTCTGTTTCCGGGACTCTTAATCAAGGGCAAAACGCCAAGGTGGCGACCGTCAGCGACAAGGCCAATGTAGTGCTCGCCGGGCACTCCCCCATCTGGGGTGATGTGCGGGCGACCGGCTCGGTGACCTTGAACGGCTCTTCACCTGTTGCGGGTAATGTACTTGCTGGCGGCGATATCACCATTTCTCCCTCTGATGGGGTCGTCAGGGTTGAGGGCAGCGTGAACGGGAGTGGAAATTTTGCCTTGCAAGGGGGGCATATTGCCGGAGCTGTTGCGATCAATGGTGATGTCTCTATGGGTCATGGCACAAGCATTGCTGGCGACAAGTTGAACTATGGTGGGAAGGGGGCATTCCTTGATGCCAAGCATCAGAAGTATCTGGATCCCCAATACCGCACTCACCCCAAGCTGCCACCGGTAGCCGGGCAGGTGTGTGACCCGCTCAATGTGGCCGCGTTGCCCAAATCGTTTCCCCCTGCAACATTGCCCATCAATGGCCCCCTGACGCTCGGGGCCACCCAGCAGATGGTGCTGACCACGGATCCCTCCACTGGCTCGGTCACCAGCAGCAACCAGCATAAGCCCGGGCTGCCGCTACCCGGCAAGGGGGAGCTGTTTGGCAAGGAGCAGACCGTTTACAAGCTCGACAGCCTCAATATGGGGGCCGATGCCAGTCTCACCATCAAGGGGGATGTGGTGCTGCTGATCGACAAGGATTTCACCATGACTGGCAGCAACAAGTTGACGGTGAGCGAGGGGAGCAGTCTGACCCTGATCGTCAGCGGCAAGGTCGATCTCGGGGCCGGTGCCGAGGTGACGGCAGCCAAGCAGGGGCTGACCGCTGGCGGTACGCCCGCTATATCCATCTATTCCGCGTATAGCGGCAAGGATGGGGTCAAGCTGTCGGGCAATACGCCGCTCTATGCTGCTCTCTATGCCCCGCTGACCGAGATGAAGATCAGCGGAAGTGGCGGTCTGTACGGGGCGGTGCGGGCAAAACACTTGACCGAGAGTGGCGCGGGTGGTGTGCACTATGACGAGGCGCTGGGCATGGCGGATATGGGCGAAGATCAGGGGCCGCCTCCGACGCTGGCACTGCGACAGTGGCACTTTGTGCAGTGAGGCTGGTGAGCCGCTAAAAAGGATCGAATGGGGCACGCAACTGTGAGAAGGTGGAGATCTGTCCACCCAGCCGTTCACTGTTGAGGAGAGCTCCATGCCAGGCCCCGCTCGCGCCGGTGCCCTGATCTATGCCAAGGATCCGGGCTTGCTGACCCACTTTTACCGTACATTGCTGCAGATGGTGGTCTGCAATCAGGATGAGCAGCTGGTAGTGCTGGAAAACAGCGATATCCAGCTGCTGATCCATGCCATTCCTGAGCCTTATGCCGGGCAAGTCGTTATCAAGCGGCCGCCAGCACTGCGGGAAGAGGGGGCCATCAAGCTGTTCTTCACCGTCTCCAGCCTCGCCTGGGCGGAAGCGAAGGCGGCGGATCTCGGCGGCGGCCTGCTGCCACAGCAGTGGACAGGGCCTGGCTTTGTGGTGCGCAACGCCTTCGACCCGGAGGGCAATATCCTGCAACTGCGCGAGTTGCTGGGCTCTCCTGATCCTCTCTGAATTTTCTCTTTTTACAGCATGGTGGTGGCGTGCTGTGCCATGCACCGCCATAAAAATGAACCGCCATAAAAACGGGGCCCTGTAGTGGTCAACTAAAAAGGCCCCGTTCTGCTGTTAGCTTACTGCGCTCATTACTTCAGGTAGCGCTGTTCCAGATGCTGGCGCAGCCAGTGCGGGTTGAGCGCTTCACCGGTGGCACGGCGCACCAGCTCGTCGGTGCTGTGCAGGCTCCCCTGTGACCAGATGTTGCGTCCGAGCCAGCCGAAGATCTCCGGCAGGCGGCCCGCCGCGATCACCTCACCCATGCTGCCCAGCTCTTTCTCGAGGGCAAAGCGCAGCTGGGCGGCATACATGGCACCCAGGGTGTAACTCGGGAAGTAGCCGAACGAGCCGTCGGTCCAGTGAATATCCTGCATGCAGCCATTGCGGTAGTTGCCCTTGGTGGAGAGCCCCAGCCACTGCTGCATCTTGGCATCCCACAGCTCGGGGATGTGGGCCACCTCGATCTTCCCTTCCACCAGATCGCGCTCCAGCTCGTAGCGCAGGATAACGTGGGCCGGATAGGTCACCTCGTCCGCATCGACCCGGATAAAGCCCGGCTCGACCCGGCTGTAGAGCTTGGCCAGATTGTCCGGCGCAAACGCCGCCTGTTCGCCGAAGTGGTGACGAATGCGTGGTGCCAGCAGCGCGAGGAAGGCCGGATGATGCCCCAGCTGCATCTCGCAAAACAGGCTCTGACTCTCGTGGATCGCCATGGAGCGCGCCTCGGCCACCGGCTGACCCAGCAGATGGCGCGGCAGCCCCTGCTCGTAACGGGCGTGACCGGTCTCGTGCACTATGCCCATCAGGCTGGAGACAAACTCCTGCTCGTTATAGCGGGTGGTGATCCGCACGTCGGTCGGCACGCCGCCACAGAAGGGGTGACTGCTCACATCGAGGCGGCCGTGTGCGAAATCAAAGCCGAGCAGCCCCATTACCTCCTGGCCGAGTGCCTGTTGGGTCGGGATGGGGAAGGGGCCTTGCGGCAGCAGCAGGGCATCGCCCTTCTGCTGTTCACTCACGGTCTGGATAAGAGCCGGCAGCCAGCTGGCGAGATCGCCGAAGATCTGATCGAGCCGTGCGCTGGTCATGCCCGGCTCATAGAGCGCCAGCATGGCGTCGTAGGGGCGCACGCCAAGCGCATCGGCCCGCAGCTGCGCTACTTCACGGGAGAGTTTCACCACCTCCTCGAGATTGGGAGCAAAGCCGGCCCAGTCGTTGTTCTTGCGCTGGCTGCGCCAGGCGTGCTCGCACTTGCTGCCGGCGAGTGACAGCGCTTCGACCAGCTCACCGGGCAGCAGGCTGGCATCTTGCCACTGGCGCTTGATCTCGCTGAGGTTGGCCCGTTGCACTTCATCGAGCGGCTCACTCTCGGCCTTGGCAATCCAGTCGCCCAGCTCGGGAGCGGTGCGCTTCTGGTGGATCAGCAGACCGAGTTCGGCCATTGCTTCGGCGCGAGCATCGTTGCCCCCTTCCGGCATCATGGCTGCCTGATCCCAGCCGCAGATAGCGGCGAGGTGGCTAAAGCGGTAGATCTGTTGCTGATGTTGTTCAAGCTTTTGATATGACATGGGATTGTCCTTGTTATCGTCCCTGATGGTATGCCGCCCCGTACCTGGCATGATCGGGGCCGTTCGATGCTAACACCGCCGCTCTATAGTTGACCACCATCATGCAGGCGAGCCAAAGGTGTGGTGGCGAGACGCGGATTAGCCGAGCCGCTTCTGGTGCCGTTCGCGGTTTTCCGCTTTTTTGCGTTCGCTTTTGCGCAGCAGCACGTATAAAGCACCGCTGCCGCCGTGGCGACGCTCGGCGCTGTGGATCGCCATGACGGCGGGCAGTTGCGGCAACCAGGCGCTCACATAGCTTTTCAGCAGGGCACGCGGGGTGCTGCGCTCCCCCTTGCCGTGCAGGATAAGCAGGCAGCGGATATCCCGGACTTCACAATCCGCAATGAACTGCACCAGCGTCTGGCGCGCCTCATTGAGGGTTTTCTGGTGCAAGTCCAGGCTGGCTTGCAGCTCGTATTTGCCGAGCCGCAGCTTCTTGTAGACCCCCTCCTGCACCCCATCACGCTTGAAGCCGACGATTTCGTGCGGATCGCGCATCTCGATGGCCTCCATGGTGAGGTGGTCGAGGGCGAGTTGTTCGGCAGTGGCAGCCTGGCGGCGAGCGAGCTGCGCCTCGGTCGGGGCGGATTTGGCCGCATGGGGATGGATGTTGTCGCTGCGAATGGGCCGCACGTCGGCCACTTCATTCATAAATAGCGAGAGTTCGTCGTTATGAGACACGGCAGGCTCCCCATAAGAAAAAGTGGGGGCCATTATAACGGCCGCAACCGGCACAGAAAACGGGGAAAGGGGCAGGGGGGATAAGGGAGGGCCAGCATGGACACTGGTGCATCCTGTCCCGGGAATCACAGTCGCGAACTATAAAACAGCACAGGCGGTCAGTGTGAGCTGCCGCCTGTGGTCAGAGGATTATTTGCCCTCTTTGGGTTGTTGAGAATGGGGTTGCTGTGAATGAGGCGGTTGCGAGTGCATCACCTTGTAGATGAAGTAGGCCGCGTAAGAGCTGATGAGCAAGAAGGTGCCGATAATCACCAGCATCGACATCAATCCCACGCTGTTGCCAAACATCAGGTCCAGCCAAAAGTCCATTTTATTGCTCCTGTCACCCGGTTGATGACAGGCATGATAAATACCTCTTTGCCCCGTCCGGGATGATCCCGATCAACTCCCTTGCAGGTTGTTTAATAACCAGTGCGATCTGTGATCGTTCTCACTGGACTCCTTGCGACCGAGCCTGCACCGGACCTGGAGTGGTGAGCGGGGTAATGCGCCACCCTTGCTGCTCCAGCAACGCCAGCAACCCCTGTTCGCCGTAAAGGTGCAGGGCGCCTACCACGATAAAGCTCTCGTTGGGCAGGGTGGACCATTTTTTCAGCCAGTTATGGTTGCGCTCGGCCAGCAGGGTCTGCTCCATCCAGCTTTGTAGCGCGGGGGGAGCCATCTCCTCCTTGAGCAGATTGATCAGCGTCGCCTCATCTCCCTGCTGCCACGCTTTCATTACGGCGGCGAAACCTGTCTCCAGCATCGGCAGCTCATCCAAGGTGCTGGCGAGCATCAGGGTCTGGTTGTCACCCACGCTGGCCAGATAACCGAGCTGCTCCAGCAGGGTTTCAAAACCCACTACCGGTTTGCCCTCTTTGGCGGCCCGGACGGCAAAGTGCTGGTCTATCCCGAGTTCACTCTTGAAGTCGGAGCGGGCCATGGCGGCCTGGGTCAGGGTAATGGCGGCAAACCATGGGCGCAGGGTGGCGAGGGTAGCTTCGTCGATGCCATAGCGGGCACCTGCCATCAGGGTGCGTTGATAGAGTTCGGCAGGCAGATGATCCTTGAGCGGCTTGCCATCCACCAGTCGGGTGAGGGAGCCGGTCTGTTGCCACTGATCCTGCGTGATGCTGTTCATGTCCACCTCCATCACCAGTGCGCGACTCTGCAGCCAGGCACGCTCCACCGGCTCGGGCAGAGGATAGAGGGCTGGCTTGCCCGCATGGATGGAGCCCAGCAGCCAGTGTTGCTGGTTGCCCTTGCTCACCCGATAGAAGGCGGGATCGGCAAAGGCGTGCAGCGGTAGCAGCAGGCAGAGCAGGAAGGCAAAGAGGGTGCGATGAAATCTCATGGGGATCCTTAATATGCGCCGGGTGACTTCTCTTGCTGACAATAACCCCTATGATAAGTCCTCATTTCAGATAACCAAGAGGTTTGCCATGCCCCATCTTCGTTTTCGCGCCGTGACGCTCGATACCCTGCAACAGGTGAGTGGCCCGCTGCTGGCCGAGCTTTGCGAGCTGACCGGTGGCAAGCCGGAGTTTGTCACCATGGAGCGGGTGGAGAGTTGCTGGATACGCAACGGTGAGCCAGAGACGGGTTTTCCGTTTGTCGAGCTGCACTGGTTCGAGCGGCCACAAGAGATTCAGGACGCCGCCGCGCGCCTTATCACGCGCCATTTGAAACGGGTGCTGGGGGAGCAGATCTATGTGGTGGTGCAGGTGATCCCTCTGGTCAAGAGTGCCTACTACAGCAATGGCGAGCACTATTGAAGAGAGGAACAAACCAGGTTGGCGGGACGGGTGACGCTGCTACCCGGCTAACGCCACTTGGGCGACCGGGTACTTGGTCGCCAATCACGGGATCAGGCCGATTTTGCCAGCAGTTTATCGAGCCAGCGAGTGGGCAATACCCGTCGCAGGAAGGCAAACAGCCGGGTCGGAGTGGTCACCGGATAGCGCGCTTTGGGATGGGCGTGGGTCAGCGCATGGAGCAGCGGCGGGATGCAGGCTTCGCTGGAGAGGGTAAAGCCGCTGGTGGCCCCCTCTTTTTCCAGCCGTGTCAGGGTCTGGCGATAGGCCAACTGATGACGGCTCTGGGCCGGATCGATGTGGCGCAAGAAGGCGCTGCGGGCATTGGCACGAAAACGGGTATCGATGGGGCCCGGTTCAATCAGGCTGATATATACCCCGCTACCCGCCAGTTCTAGGCGCAGAGTGTCGCTATAACCTTCCAGCGCAAATTTGCTGGCGTTGTAGGCGCCGCGATACTTCATGGCAACCAGTCCCAGAACCGAGCTGTTCTGCACTATCCGTCCCTCTTTGGCCTCCAGCATCGGCGGCAGCACCTGACGGATCAGATGGTGCCAGCCAAACAGGTTGGTATTGAACTGCTCCCTGAGCGCTTCGGTGGGCAGATCTTCCAGCGCCCCGGGTTGGCCATAAGCGCCATTGTTGAACAGGCCATAGAGGCGCCCGCCTGCCAGATGGAGCGCCGCACTGGCACCCAGCTCGATGGAGGCAGAATCCGCCAGATCCAGCTGTACTGCCAGCAATCCCTGTTGCTGCAGACGGGCCACATCTTCCGCCTTGCGCGCCGAGGCGATCACGGTAAAACCGTGCTGCCCCAGCGCCTGTGCGGCGGCGAGGCCAATACCGCTGGAACAACCGGTGATCAAAACAAAACGGGGCATGATGGCGTCCTTGTGACTGCTGACAAAAGCGTGCTGGTGAGTGGATAAAACCCTTATCCGGCTCGCATGTTAGCCTGCCAACCGGAAAAAAGAAAACCGGGCCAAGTGGCCCGGTTTGCTGACATCGTATTGCCTGATTACATGAAGGTAAGCGGCATGATGATGTGGAACTTGACGTCGTGCTCGGAGGCGAAGATGTTGGGGTAATCGGTCCAACCGCCGCCCTGGCTGATGTCGTTGTTGTAGTCGGTGTAGTGCAGTTTGAACAGGGTGCCTTTCAGCTTGCCATCCTGCACGGTATAGCTGACATCGAAGTTGACGGCCCACTCGGTATCCTCGCCGTTGGCTGCTTTCTTGCCTTGGCCATTTTCGATATCCCAACCGTAGGCGCCGGATACACCGACAGCCCAGCCCGGCGCACCAACCAGATCATCCAGAGAACGGGTCACGCCGAAGAACAGTGCTTTTTCGTTGTTGGCGTTCCAGTCAGAGCGGGAATCCCACCAAATTTCGTTGGCGCCCTGGGAGTTGGCGTAGCCACGGGTCAGACGGGGCAGGTAGTTGCCTTCCGCACCTTCAGCCTTGGTCCACAGACCTTCCAGACGGAAGCCGTATTGGGCGTAGTTCCAGGCAGCGGTCAGTGCTTGTTGCCATGCCAGGCCGTCGTAAGTTTCAATCTGGGAGCCGCCCTTGGTGTAGGTCTCGGTCTCGGAACCGTAGAACTGGTAGCTGGTGGCGAGGCCGCCCAGTACGTCAAACTTGTGAGCCAGTTTGAAGTGGTAGCTGTCCATGTAGCCTTCGGACTGACCGAAAGAACCGGTCACGGCAGTGCCATTTTCAAAGGTGTAACGAGCCGCGATACCGTGGATATAGTCGATGACGTTTTCATCAGCGAACGGATCCATCCACGCTTTGGCGCGAGAGAAGACCTGAGTCTCTTTGTACCAGGGGGCCTTGTACTCGTCAGCGATGGCGTAGGTCAGGTAGAGACCGCCAAAGTTGCCTTCGACTTGACCACCACGATAGGTACCCGGCTGATAGGACCAGTTAACACCGATTTGGCCAGGGACATACAGCTGGGTGTAACCACCCTTGGCAGTCACACCGCCGTCCAGGAATTTCAGCTTCAGAGCTGCGTTGGAGAGGCTGAAGCCACCCTCGGGAGAGCCATCTTTGTAGTTGTTGCCCCAGGAGTTGCCTGCAAAGGAGAATTCGTTCTCCTGGTTGACCGGATGGTTTTCGGTAACGGCCAGGTCATAGGCACCGAAGCCGCCCAGATCCAGACCAACAGTGTCCCAGGCATAACCGGAGTTGAAGTTGAGAGCTGCCTGGACGGTGGAATGGCTCAGGTTGGACTGGTACTTGCCTTCTTTCTTGGCGGCAGTCGGGTCACCATCGATGCGCTGACGATCACGCTGGAAGTAGAACAGGCCACCGGTCAGTTTGGAGTCTTTTACGAAGGTTTCATAGGACTGGCCATATTCCGGGCTCATCATATCCTGGGCTGCCAACGCCATGCCGGGGGCGACCAGAGCGGCTACCACAGCGGCACTCAAAGCGGCGCGCTTGAAGATCACTTTTTCCATTTTTATTGCTCCTGATTTTATGGACTTAGCTTTTTTCCGGCAGCTGGCATCGGGCCTACCGCTCGGTATTGGCATTGCAATCAAAACCCCGAAGGGCAAAAAATCTTCTCTTGGTTATCTGCAAACCCGGATGTCTTGGCACATCTGTAGTTGGCAGTCCTGATCATCACATGTTGTTTTTTTTGTTCCGATTCTTGGCTATCGGACAACTCCAAGAGTACGTTCGCGGTGCGAAATATCAATGAAAAGTTCCCTCAACGTTTCAAAAGTATGACCGAGTGCAAATAATCATGGGCAAGGTCGTAAACAGCCTCATGGCCGGTATCACGGTAATGAGAGCGTTTTCTTGGAGGTGTGGCCAGCGCCGGTGCGGGTTTTCATCAGATACGGGGGAAGGGAAGCTGTTAACCTGCAGGCAACATATAATTTTGTGCTACAAAAAAACTTTCCCTCTGGTCGAGGGAAAGTGAATTGGTGGGGATGTGGGGCGAATAGGGTCAGCCTTGCTGGCCGAGGATGCGGGGGATCTGTTGCGCCTGATGGTGGATATGGGACGAGACCTGCACCGAGAGTTGGCTTACCTGACAGGCCTGCTGACGAATACGGGCGATCAAATCGGCAAAACTGGCCAGCTTGTGCTCCTGACTTTTGGCATTGTCGGCGCCCTGCAGGGCGATCACTGCGGTGTTGCGGGCGATCTCCCGCACCGCCTGGGTGGTCTGGCGCAACTGCTCGGCTTGTGCCCGTTGGCGGCTTGACTCGCTGGTGATCCGGTTCAGCACGGTGCCAAGCTGTTCACCAGATTGGGTCAGACGCCGCAGAATCTCGGTGATCTGGTTGAGGGATTGCTGGGTATTGGCCGAGAGGTGGCGCACCTCATCGGCGACCACGGCAAAGCCGCGCCCCTGTTCCCCTGCACGGGCCGCTTCGATGGCGGCGTTGAGGGCCAGCAAGTTGGTCTGCTGGGCGATATGACTGATGACATCGACAATGTCCGTCACATCGGCAACCGAGCGGGTGAGGGCTTCCAGCGCCTCATCGCTCTCGTCAATTGCCAGCCCGGTCTGACGAGTAGCGTGCAGCATGCTGCCCACCAGATCTTCGCTCTGGCTCATCGCCTGTTCGTTATGGTGGGCATGCCGGGCGATGTCGGCGGCGACCTGATGGACCTCTCCGGCCAGCTGGTTCAGCTCATCCATCATCTGACCGCTCTCGTCGACTACCAGCTCGGTGGTGCGGGTGCTGTGGTGGATCTCGTCAACCTGGCTGACCATTCCTTTCAGACTGAGGGATACCGCAGACAGCTGCCCCTCTTTCTGTTGTTGATCCTGCTGCAGGCGACCGATCAGCCGATTGTAGCTGGCAACGATATCGGCCAGCTCGTTGCGATCACGCCCGGCAGATAACGGCTCGGCCTGCCCAGTCTGATCGAGCTGCAGAAAGGCTCCGCGCAGTCGCAACAAGGGAGCGAGCAGCCAGCGTCGTTGCACCAGTGCAAACAGCAGGGCGACTACCACCAGACAGAGCGCCAGCGTGCCGAGGATGGTGGCCAGCTCCTGATTGACGGCTTGCCGCTCGTGGGCAAGTTGTTCCCCCATCTGTCTGGTCGCTTGCAACATGGCCATGATGTCTTGCTGCACGGTCTGGCGGCCAGCCTGTTGCTGTTGTAGCGCCGTGCGGCTGTTGGCCAGCTCCTGCGGATAGCGGCCCAGCAGCGAGCGTAATTCGCTGCGCGGTTGATCTCCCAGCTCCTTGCGTACCGGCTCCCCCAGGGTGAACTCATCGGCGGGCGCATCTTCATACAGGCCGAGCAGCGGCAAGGCTTGCAGCGCTTGCGCCTGTTTTTGCAGTGCCTCCAGCTCAAAGCGGATCCCTTCGAGCAGCTTTTCATTGCCCTGCTCCATATAGCTTTGGCGCAAATGGGCGAGGCGCGGCAGGCCAGCCAGGATCTCGGCCGCACCGCGGCGATATTGCTGTGCTGCGGCAGATTGTTCTGTGCTGGCGCCTTGCTCCCCATAGCGGATCAGCGCCATGGCTTGGCTGCCCAGCTCACTCTCCGCATTTTGCAGCAGCAGCTGGCTGTTGCCCGAGAGCTTGCCTGCGGCCTGATAGTTGTGCGCGATGCGCTGCGCCATCTGTTCGAGTTGCTGTCTGAGCGGGGCCGCCACGGCATCATCCTGAGCGGCCAGTGAGGAGAGTGCTTGCTGGCGGATCTTCTCCGCAGCGGTCAGTTGCTGTGGATCGCCGCTGTTGAGGTAGTCACGCAGGCTGTTTTGCAGGGTCACCGTCACCAGTTGTTGCAGCGTCTCGTGCTGATGCTGGGCCTGATTGGTGCGGGCAAGCTGTTGCCAGCCGTGGTAGAGGGCCAGCGCCTGTCCTCCCGCAACCAGTAACAAAACAAGGGAGGATAGGGTGGCGTAATGGGCGATTTTCACGGGGTAATTCCTGTCAGCACAGACCATGGGGGAGCGTGGCCAGAGCCTAAACAGGGATGATGGCGTTTTTATGACAGCACGGTCAGGTAGCCCTATCTTGCCGGCTTAACTGGCTCGGGATACCTGAGCGCTGTTGCGTTGGCCCAACATACCGAGCAGGGCGCCCCCCATGATAAGTGCACCGGCCAGCAGATGGCGCGAGGTTAGCTCCTCTCCGTTCAATGTTACTAACAGCAAAGTACTCAGCAGAGGGGTCAGGTAGGCAAGGGCTCCGATCCGGCGTGGATCGCCGTCTCGCAGTGCCAGATACCAGGTAACGAAGGCCGCCCCCATCGGGCCCAGCGCCAGCCCGATGATCAGCCACCAGTCACTGGTGGGGAGCTGCGTGAGCGGCAGGGGCCCCTCCAGCAGACGAGCGAGCAGCAGCGCCAGCAAACCTGCGGGCAGACAGGCTGCCGCAGTGACCACGGCGGGGGCCGGCGGCAGACGGCGTGATAATACCGAGTAGGCTCCCCAGACGACTGCCGCGCCCAGTGCCAGCAGGTATCCCGGCAGATAGGCCTGCTGCAGTTGCAGCTCACCGTTGACCATCACCAGCATGGAGCCTGCCAGACCAAAGGCGCCAGCCAGCAGATGACGGGCATGGAGTGGATGGCCGGGCAACAACAGCGGGGTGAACAGAATGATGCAGAGCGGCCAGAGGTAGTTGATGAGGTTGGCCTCCAGCACCGGGGCATGGCGAAAACTCATAAAGAGCAGCAGATGGTAGAGCAGCAATGCCGTAACCGTCACCAGCCAGGTAATGGGGCGAGCGCGCCATTGGCGCCAAAACGGCAAGGCCCCGACCCCGCAGAAAAACAGCACCAGCCCGACCAGCACCAGTGGTGACACGCTGGTGACCCGTGACGTCAGCGCCGCCAGCGAGGCCCACAGCACAATGGTCAGCAAGGCAAAACCGGTGGATCTATCCCACCAGGAACATCCGGACATCCAACACTCCTTTGCAAGATGAAGCTGCTGGCTTTGCCGTAGGGCTCAGCCAAAAAAAGCAGTCTATCAGAGAGAGGAGAGATGCCGAATGCCGCGTGAATACAATTACTTGTGACTTGGTGAGAGTTTTGATGGTGCAAGCAGAGTGCTGCTGGACGTCGAACTAATCGCCAAAGAGATGAGTGAATGCGAAAAGGGGATGATGGGTGGCGTCCCAGGCAGGATTCGAACCTGCGACCTCGCCCTTAGGAGGGGCGCGCGCTATCCAGCTGTGCCACTGGGACGTGCGGGCATTATATAAAAATGCCAATAAAAATAAACAACTGCGTATGTCTGTCTATCCAGTTGCTTACATTCTGGCCGGATTGTGCGTTTGTGCTCTGGGGGTCAGATAAACAAGTTTGTGGTGTCTGAATAAGAAGGGGTGGGGGGAGGAAGATACTGGTATGCAATAAATTGACTTTGAATTCACTTGTTGCCGTGAGGTATGGCTACCTCTTGTTGTGTTGTGCCACAGGTGTTGAGCTTTTGTCGCTTTATTTTGTTTTAGTGAAATTTTTAGCTTAATCAGTTGGGTAGCTATTAATAATGGCCAATGCTCCCTTGTATTTTAAAGATGAATCATGAGGCCATGGCTCAGCGTCAGGTACGGTCAGTAGCGGGTTTGGAATGGTCTTGTTTGCTTAGTTATATAAATTGCCATAGAGTTAATTCGCGATTAGTTATCGCCGAAAATAAAGTTGTGACAAGGGCAAACCGATTGAAAAGTCGGGACGCAAAGCCTCCGGTCTAAAGGCGTTGTTGAGCTGGGATAGCGGGGCCACCACAGTGTTATGCTGGCTGCCTTTGCCAAGGGGTAGTCGTGTTTGTGTTGCCTGTCGTGTTGTGTTGCCCTTTCGTTTGTCCATAACGTAAAGGAAAACAATATGCTAAGTCCAAAACCCGCATCGCTGGCCATGATGGTCGGCTCCCTGCTTGCCTCATCTGCCGTTTATGCGGCCGCGCCGGGCAAGCCCACCATCGGCTGGGGTCCCACCAAGTTCGCCATTGTTGAAGTGGATCAGGCGGCAACCTCCTACAACAATCTGGTCAAGGTCAAGGATGCCGCCGATGTGGAGGTGAGCTGGAACCTCTGGAGCGGTGACGTCGGCCAGACTGCTGGGGTGCTGCTTGATGGCAAGGAGGTGTGGTCCGGCCCCTCCACCGCAGCGGGCAGCGCCAAATTCAAGGTGAAGAAAGGGGGGCGCTACCAGATGCAGGTGGCGCTGTGCAACGCCGATGGCTGTACCCTCTCTGATGCCAAGGAGATCGTGGTCGCCGATACCGATGGCAGCCATCTGGCGCCACTCAAGGCTCCGCTGCAGGAGAACAACAAGCCCTACGCCAACAAGTCCGGCAAGGTTGTAGGGACTTACTATGTGGAGTGGGGAGTCTATGGCCGCAAGTTCACAGTGGACAAGATCCCGGCCCAGAACCTGACCCATATCCTCTATGGTTTCACCCCCATCTGCGGTGGGGATGGCCTCAACGACAGCCTCAAGGAGATCGAAGGGAGCTTCCAGGCACTGCAACGGGCGTGTGCCGGCCGGGCCGACTTCAAGGTGGCGATGCACGATCCTTGGGCCGCCATCCAGATGCCGCAAGGCAACCTCACCGCCCATGATGAGCCCTACAAGGGCAACTTTGGCGCCCTGATGGCGCTCAAGCAGGCCTATCCGAATCTCAAGATCCTCCCCTCGGTCGGTGGCTGGACCCTCTCCGATCCCTTCTACTTCCTCGGTGACAAAACCAAGCGCGATGTGTTTGTCGGCTCGGTGAAAGAGTTCCTGCAGACCTGGAAGTTCTTCGACGGTGTGGATATCGACTGGGAGTACCCGGGCGGACAGGGTGCCAACCCGAAACTGGGCAGCCCGAGTGATGGTGCCACCTACGTGGCCCTGATGAAGGAGCTGCGGGCCATGCTCGACGAGCTGGAGGCCGAGACTGGTCGCCAGTATGAGCTAACTTCCGCCATTGGAGCGGGGGGCGACAAGATCCAGGATGTGGACTACAAGGCGGCCCAGCCCTACATGGACCACATTTTCATGATGACCTACGACTACAACGGCGCATGGAGCAACACCGAGCTGGGTCACCAGACCAACCTCTATGCAGCGAGCTGGGACCCCGATACCAAGTACACCACCGACAAGGCGGTCAATCAGCTGCTGGCGCAGGGGGTTGACCCCGGCAAGCTGGTGGTTGGTGCCGCCATGTATGGCCGTGGCTGGACTGGCGTGAGCGGCTATCAGGGCAACAACCCCTTCACCGGCAAGGCGACCGGCAAGGTGAAAGGCACCTGGGAGGATGGCGTGGTCGATTACCGCGACATCGTCAACAACCGTATGGGCAGTGGCTGGGAGAAGAGCTACGACGAGGTGGCCGAGGCTCCCTATCTGTTCAAGGCTTCGACCGGCGATCTCATCACCTATGACAACGACCGCTCGGTCAAGGCCAAGGGGCAGTATGTGCTGGCCAACAAGCTGGGTGGCCTCTTCTCCTGGGAGATTGATGCCGACAACGGCGACATCCTCAATGCCATGCACGAGGGTCTGGGTCACGGCGAGGGAACCACTCCGCCAGCCAACAAGCCGCCGGTGGCCAACGCGGGCAGCGATCTGAGTGTCACCGGCCCGACCGAGGTGACGCTGAACGGCTCCGCGTCCCACGACCCGGAAAATGGCGCCCTCACCTATAGCTGGAAGCAGGTCTCCGGCCCGCAGGCCACCTTGCTGGATGCCACTCAGGCCAAGGCCCGGGTTGTACTCGATGCGGTGACCGCCGACATCAATCTGGTGTTCGAGCTGGCAGTGACCGACGACCACAACCTCACCGCCCGCGATCAGGTGGTGGTCACCAACAAGGCGCCGCAGCCCAACCTGCCGCCACTGGTTAGCCTGCCGGCTACCGCTTCCGTGGAATCCGGCAAGCAGGTGACCCTCAAGGCGACCGCATCTGACCCGAACGGTGATCCGCTCACCTATCAGTGGACGGTACCGGCCGGCCTCACCGCCAGCGGTCAGAACAGTGCCACCCTGGTGGTCACCGGTCCGAACGTTACCAGCGATACCGCCTATGACCTGAGCCTCACCGTCTCCGACGGCGCGCTGGATGCCAGTGCCGCCACCCGTCTGACGGTCAAGCCGGTCAGCGGTGGTGGCGGTTGCTCGGCCACTGATCCGGATGCCGCCAACTGGCCTGCCTGGCAGGCGAGCAAGGTCTACAACGGCGGTGACAAGGTGAGCCACAACCAGCTGGTGTGGCAGGCCAAGTACTGGACTCAGGGCAACGAACCGAGCCGTACCGCGGATCAGTGGTTGCTGGTGAGCAAGGTGCAACTGGGTTGGGATGCCAATGTAGCTTACAACGGTGGCGAGATCACCACCCATAATGGCCGTCAATGGAAAGCGCAATACTGGACCAAGGGCAACGAGCCCGGCAAACACGACGTCTGGCAGGATGTGGGGGCCGCCAGCTGTAAATAAGGCTTGAGTTGTGGCGGGGCATGCTGGTCATGCCCCGCTTTTGCAACCCGCGGCGCTGAACATTGGTTGCTCTGCCAATCCCTCTTTTTCTGCTCTGTCTTGTATCCGGTCAGGCCGACTTGTGGTGCCGGCATGAAGGCTCTCCCCAAGTGATGGCTGCACTGCTCTCTGATAAGGTGTGAACCTGATTCGTGGTAACCTTTCCGCTGTTGTAATTACACTGCTGGAAAGTCTGCGGCCGAATATTTTCAGGTTGCCCAAGAGGCTAGCATCCCGCTGTTGGCGAGACAGGCCAGCGGGTCGGTATCGCCAGGATGAGGGCTTGCTCAACTTCGCTTGCTCTTTTTAAATCTCTGTCCGTCGTCATGCTGTCCCTTCATGCAGTACCTAATCGACGGCATTTGGCTGTTGAACAAGGATGGCAAGCATCATAGCCAGCTTCCCGGATGCTGGTGTTATCCAAGCCAGCGCTCCCGGCAAGGGGATTTCATGGTGTCATACCTGGATCAGGCCGAGATCCTGCAATGAGCCGATGCAATAAAAGATGGGGCCTGCGGGCCCCATTCTTGTTTGGTGGAGTTCAGGTTTGGCCGTGGAACATCTGGCCCGGACAGGACAGCGCCTCGAAAGGGCTGTGTGATGATGTGCGTTGTTGTTTTATTACATTTTCCGTGAAAGGCTTTCAGCAATTATTTGCCGTAGCGGAAGTAGTATTCACGGGTGGAGGGGGCATAGGCATCTTTCTCTACAACGCCGTTCTTGGTGGTTGCACCGCGCAGGTGGAACAGGACTGCCAGATTCTCAAACATGGTTTACCTCATCGCTCTGTCATTTATGGTTATGGTATGTGACCTAGGTCACGGTTTGATCCTATGGTCATTTGTGAGCCAGATCAACTTTCTATGTTGTAAATTTACAAAAATCATGGAAAGGGTTTTCAAATGCAATGCCCTTTATGGAAAGGCTTTCCCGAGGTGACGGGGGAGAAGCTGATTACCAGCCACCATAGAGAGGTCTGAGAGCGGGGGCGTTGCAAGGGGAAAGAGGCTCGCTGCACGGCCTCTCCTTTATAGGTGCTTGAGCCAATTTGTGACATAAAACAGAGAGATAGCACGCGCCTTGCTGGTAAAAACAGCGAACTGCTGCAATTTTGACTAAACGAATCAGTCGCGGTTATTTTAGGGTTGACAGCAAAGCGGGTGATGCCTATTATGCGCCTCCGTTGCCGGAGATAACTTCGTCAGCACCGAGGTGAGTTGGGGTTATAGCTCAGCTGGGAGAGCGCTTGCATGGCATGCAAGAGGTCCGCGGTTCGATCCCGCGTAGCTCCACCAAATTCTTGTTACAAGAAGCAATAAGGCCACCGCATCGCGGTGGCCTTTTTGTTTTCTCCATCATTTATTTTCTCCATCATTTATTTTCTCCATACGTCCGCGCCTTTCATTTGTAAATCCAATGACCTGAATGAAAAAGCCCGCGAGAGTCGCGGGCTTTGCTTGCACTATTCAAATGCGCCTGTGGTTAACGGCGACGTCGCCAGGCCAGTGGCAACAGGGCTAGCAGGCCGAGTCCCAGCGCACCACCGCCTGAGGAGGTGTCCGGTTTGGTGGCATCGCTCTCCAGTCTCAGGTCGACGATGATGGGATCATGGTCGGAGGCACTGAAGGGGTTGTCAGACTTGAGCAATGTGCCGGTGTACTGGCTGCCGTATTCGAACAGGGAGCTCTCGAAGGAGTTGATGTGCCAGTCGGCGACACCTGCCACCTTGCTGGCCAGCGCCGGGTTGGCGAGGGCGTAGTCCAGGGTGCCCAGCTCCCCGTCGTAGCTGTAGGAGATGGCTTTCTCCTTGTTGAATTTGACGTTGAGATCGATCAGGCCGTAGCTGCGAGTCACTTCGCGACCGAGCTGTTCATAGGGCTGCTCACCGATAAAGGTGTGGGAGGCCGATACGATCTTCCGCTCGCTGGTGGCCGGGTTGTAGTCGGTCAGCACCCGGATCGGATCTTCCTTGGCGTAGGAGTTGAAGTCGCCCACCAGCAGCACCTGGCCCGGCAGTTTGCTGACCGCCTCACCCAGCACCTTGGCGGCAGAGACCCGGAACTCGGTGCACTTGCCCTGCAGGTCGGCCGGTTCTGTCTTGCCATCGCCATTTTCGTAGCAGCCTGACCCCTTGGATTTGAGGTGGTTGACCACCAGCGTCAGCGGCTCCTTGCTCTTGGCGAGGGTGAAGGTCTGAACCAGAGAATCGCGCTGACCGGCTGTCTTGGCCACACCACCTGTGGTGTAGCGCTGCTCCGGCAGCTTGATGACGCTGGCATCTCCGCTGGGGGTGAGCAGGGCAGGACGGTAGATCATCGCCACCATGATGGCGTCTCCGCCGAAGAACTTGCCATCGGTAAGGGCAGTGACCGGCAGACGCACATAGGCGTAGTGTTTGCTCGCATCCTTCTGCTGTTCGTTGAGGCGGGTCACCAGATTGTTGAGGGCCGAGTTATCCTCGAAGCCGTTGTTCTCCATCTCCATCAGGCCGAGCAGATCGACATCCATTGCGGTAATGGCATTGACGATCTTGGTGCGCTGCTTCTCGAACTCGGGCTGGCTCTTGGCACCCCGGTTGCAACCTTTGGCGTTGTCGGCATCCGCCTGATCCTTGCACAGGATATTGAGTGCGCCGCCAATGCTGGAGTGACTGGTGAAGTAGTTGAGTACGTTGAAGCTGCCGATCCGCAGATCGCTGCCAGCGAGGCGAGCTGGCGCGTCTTGACGATCCTCTTCAGGGCTACGCAGCAGAGCACCGGCAGTCAGGGTGATATCGCTCGGTACTACCAGACGGAAGGCATCCTTGTTGTATACGATGACCCCCTCCAGCCTGGTCAGTTGATCACCGATGCGCAGATATCCCTGATCGGCATCCCAGCTCGGGAACCAGGGCAGTACGCCATCCGGTGCTTTGTAATCAGACTCAACCACCAGACGGTTGCTGCCATTTTGGGTGGCCAGTGCGACAGCGTCCGCACTGTTGGCAACATGAAGTTGGGTCGGTTTGATCAGCGGGGTTTTGTGGGCCAACTCTACGTTGTTGCGATAGACCTTGTAGTCGAAGCCATAGTTGCGGGTCAGGTGCAGGTCACTGCTGCTGTCGAGACGTACCCGCATCCCTTCGTGGCGATTGAGCGCTTGAGCCAGCGTCTCCCCTTCATTGACCTGCAGTACGCTGGTCGGCACCGCCAGTCCTTGCGCTGTGACCTGCAGGCGGGCTTTGCTGGATTCGAAGGTGGGTTTGAGCTGGGTGCCGCCGTAATACTCCTCGACCTTGGCTTCAAGGCAGAGTTCTGCCCCCGGTTTGATGTCGGCATAGTTGGTCGCAAACTCCTTGTCGTTCAGATAGACAAAGATGCCATCAGAGGTGGCCGGATTGCCATCACCCACCGGGTCGGTCAGATAGAAACCCTTGGTCAGACTTTGGCCCAGCGTTGTCACGATACCGCGAACGTTGAAGGTGCCCGTGCTGATTTTACCGGTCACATTGCCGTTCTTGTCGGTCACGGTCTGGGTGGCCAGCGCGCTGGCGGAGCCTGTGCCCTGAATGGTCGGGATGGGGGTGAGTTGAGCCGGATCGGACGGGCAGACAAATGCCGCATGGGCACCTGAGGATGCAAGTGCCAGCCCCACGGCCAGCGACAGCAGGGTACGAGTACCTTTCATAGGTGTTCCTTTTTTATTTTTGCCAGTGATTCCATAGCCTTGGCTCGTTGACCAAGGGCGCGCATTGTCACATTTCTGGCATGTCATACCAGTGAGCCAACGCACATTAAACGAATCTGGGAAGATGAGGAAAAGCGTTTTTATGATCCCAGTAACAGTATGATTTTTTTGATAATTCAATCAATTCTAACCCTGTGATCATGACGCTTTTGTGGCAGGGGATAATTCTCTTTGAGAATAAAGATTGAGGGGAGCTTGTCGCCTTCCTATACTGGGTTCGTTCCTCACGGAACCCAGGTAAAGGGCAAACCGGCAGTGATGTCGGGGCGCAATGCTTCCGGTCTCGATCGTGGATCCAGATAGCGGGGTTTCCCTGGGTGAGGGGTGGTTTTTGTGGCAGGTCCATTGCCAGTTGTCTGCGCCCATCATGCAGGTTGCGATTGTTCTTTGCCTTGGTGACCAATGCCAAGACAAAACAAGGAAGATAACAATATGCAACAGCTCTTCAGACCCAGCAGGCTTGCCATGCTGGTCGCCCTTGCGGCTGCGCCCGCCTGGGCACAGGCCGCTTATCCCGCCTATAAATCAGGTACTGCCTACAAGGCTGGCGATATCGTCAGCAACGTCGGTGCCCTCTACGAGTGCAAAGAATTTCCCTATTCAGGCTGGTGCGGGGCATCCCCCTATCACTATGAGCCGGGGGTAGGTGTGGTCTGGGCAGATGCCTGGAAGCCCTATGGTGGCGAGGTGCCCCCTCCTGCGCTCGGTGTGGCAGTCAGCTCACCGGCTGCCGGTGCCAGCTTCAACGAAGGAGCCAGCGTGGCGCTGGCAGTGACCCTGAGCGGCCCGGTAACGGCCTTGGCCCGGGTGGAATATCTTGTCGACGGCAAGCTGGTCGCCACGGCGAGCGCCTCGCCATGGAGTGCCAGCTGGAGCGCCGCCGGAGTGGGAGGCCATACCCTCAAAGCTCGCGCGCTGGATAAAGATGGCAAAGTGCTGAGCGAGGCGGATTCGAGCTTCAACGTCGCCGCCGTGGTGGCGCCAGAGGCGCCCAAGGCGAGCATCAGCAGCCCGGCCAATGGAGCCAAGGTGACGCTGGGTCGCAGTGTGGCGGTGAGCGGCAACGTCACCGATGCCAACAACGATGTGGCCAAAGTCGAGCTCTATGTCGACGGCAAGAAGGTGGGCGAAGATACCAGTGCCCCCTGGCAGGTGAACTGGACACCGGATGCCAAAGGGAGTGCCGCCCTCAAGCTGGTGGCCACTGACAAGACCAATCTGAGCGGCGAGTCAGCAGCGGTGACCGTCACTGTCGAGGAGGCAGCGCTGCCGCCCACCGGTGGCAACCTCTCTTGTGACATTCGCCAGATCTATCGCCCGGATGGTTACGAGTGCATGGGGGATGACCATGCCCGCCGGGTCATCGGCTACTTCACCTCCTGGCGCACTGGCAAGAACGGTCTGCCCGCCTATCTGGTGAGCGACATTCCGTGGAGCAAGATCACCCACATCAACTACGCCTTCGCGGCGGTGGACGAGCAGAGCCACACCATCAAGGTGGATGACTCGGCGACCAAGATGACCTGGGATGGCGTGCCGGGTGCCGAGATGGATCCGGAGTTTGCCTACAAGGGCCACTTCAACCTGCTGTCGAAGTACAAGAAGCAGTATCCGGACGTGAAGACCCTGATCTCGGTGGGGGGCTGGGCCGATACCCGCGGCTTCTATACCGCCACCACCAAGGGTGACTGCTCGGTCAATACTGCCGGTATCAACACCCTGGCTGATTCGGCGGTGAGTTTTATCCGCCAGTACGGCTTTGATGGGGTCGATATCGACTACGAATACCCCACCTCGATGAAGGATGCGGGCAACCCCAACGACTTCCCGCTCTCCAACCAGTGCCGTGGCAAGCTGTTTGCCAACTACAAGGTGCTGATGCAGACTCTGCGCAGCAAGCTCGACAGCGCCGGCAGCGAGGATGGTCGCAAGTATATGCTGACCATCGCCTCGCCGGCCTCGGCCTACCTGCTGCGCGGCATGGAGAACTTCCAGGTCACCCAGTACCTCGACTACGTCAACCTGATGACCTACGACTTCCACGGCGCCTGGAACCATTTCGTCGGTCACAACGCCGCCCTGTTCGACAACAAGGCAGATGCCGAACTTGCCCACTGGGGCGTCTATACCCAGAGCCAGTTTGGCGGTATCGGCTACCTCAACGCGGCCTGGTCTGCCCACTACTTCCGTGGTGCCCTAGCGGCCGGCAAGATCAACGTGGGCGTGCCTTACTACACCCGTGGCTGGCAAGGGGTCAGCGGTGGCACTCACGGCCTGGCCGGCAAGGCAGCCCTGCCGAGCCAGAGCGATTGTCAGCCGGGTACCGGTGGCAGCACCATTCCGTGCGGCAACGGGGCGGTCGGTATCGACAACATCTGGCATGATCTCGACAAGAACGGCAAAGAGATCGGCGGTGGTGCCGTACCCATGTGGCACGCCAAGAACCTGGAGAATGCCGCCAGCCTGGGTATCACCACCATGCCGAGCTACGGTCAGGCCTGGGGTCTGGATCCCAACAACCCGGCTCACGTGATGCAGGGCAAGTACGTGCGTTACTACGATGACAAGGCGCAGGCGCCCTGGTTGTGGAATGAAGAGAAGAAGGTGTTCCTCTCAACCGAAGATGAAGAGTCCATGGGCCACAAGCTCGACTACATCATCAAGCGGGGCCTGGGCGGGGTCATGTTCTGGGAGATGGCGGGTGACTACGCCTTCGATCCGGCCAAGAACGAGTACGGAATGGGGGATACCCTGACCACGCTCGCCTACGACAAGTTCGCCAAGGCGACCAAGTACGACACCAGGCAAAACGATCTGGCGGCGCCAACTGCCCAGCTCGACATCGTGGTGAGCCTCTCCGGCTTCAAGGAGGGGGATTCCAACTACCCGGTCAACCCGACCCTGAAGCTCACCAACAACTCGACCCAGACCATTCCGGGTGGTACTCGCATCGAGTTCCTGGTGCCCACCTCCACCTCCGACACCATCACCGACCAGAGCGGGATGGGGCTGAAAGTGGTGGAGAGCGGTGGCAACCAGAACTCCGACGGTATCGCCAACGAGAAGGACTTCCACAAGGCGGCCTTTACGCTGCCGACCTGGAAGGCCTGGACGCCGGGCAGCGACGTGGAAGTGGCGATGACCTACTATCTGCCGGCCGCCGGTGTACCGAGCGGAATCCGCATCATCAGCGGCACCCAGACCGCGGGCCTCAAGGCTGAGTTCCCGACCCTGCCGGAGGCCGTGCTGGGCAGCAATGGTGGCGGTGAGAACCCGGGCGGCGCCACCTGCAGCAGCCAGAACGTCAACCCGGCCTCCTACAAGGCTTACCCGAACTGGCCGCAGGGGGATCATGCCAATGGTGGTGATCGCATCACCCATAACAAGATGGTGTGGCAGGCCAACTGGTGGACCAGCAGCGAGCCCAAGGCAAGCGACGGCAGTTGGAAGTCTGTCTGTAGTTATTGACTTTAAAATCAATGATATAAGTGAGGCTTCGGCCTCACTTTTTTTATCTGGTTGGTCACTCTGGTTGAAAATGCGCCTGCCCTTCCTGGCAGGCAGCCTCTATACTAGAGTCGATTAATAATCAGATGGATATCAGCGTATGGCGAGTATATTGGATTCCGTTGATCAACGAACTCAACTGGTGGGGGAAAACCGCCTTGAGTTGTTGATGTTTCGTCTCGGCACCCGCCAGATGTTCGCCATCAACGTCTTCAAGGTGAGGGAAGTGGTGAAGTTGCCCCATCTCAGCAAGATGCCGGGCTCCCATCACAATATCAGCGGGGTGGCCAATATCCGCGGCACCTCGATCCCGGTGATCAACCTGCGCAGTGCCATTGGTATGCGCCCCATGCCCATCGACAGTGAATCAAACCTCATCATCACCGAATACAACCGCACCATTCAGGGCTTTCTGGTGGGGCAGGTGGCCAATATCGTCAACATGACCTGGAAGGATATCTTGCCACCGCCGCGCTCCGCCGGGCGCGCCAATTACCTCACCGCCATCACCCGCATTCCGGAAGATGGCGTCGATCAGATTGTCGAGATCATTGATGTGGAGAAGGTGTTGGCGGAGATCATCACCTATGACATCCGCATCTCCGAAGAGGTGCTGGATCGGGAGATCCTGCCCGAGATGCACGGCCGCAAGGTGCTGATCGTCGATGATTCCAGCACCGCCCGCACCCAGGTGCGTGAGACTCTTGGCCAGCTGGGACTCGAGGTTATCGAGTGTCAGGATGGCTTGCAGGCGCTGACCCTGCTCAAGGGGTGGTGCGATGCTGGCAAGAAGGTGACCAACGAGATCCTGCTGATGATCACCGATGCCGAGATGCCTGAGATGGACGGCTACCGGCTGACCCACGAGGTGCGCAGTGATCCGCGCATGTCCGATCTCTTTATTACCCTCAATACCTCCCTGAGCGGCAACTTCAACGAAGCCATGGTCAAGAAGGTGGGTTGTGATCGCTTTATCTCCAAGTTCCAGCCCGACCTGCTGGTGGGCGTTGCGCAGGAGAGGTTGCGTCAGGTGTTGGGAAACTGACCGATACCAATCCACTGGTGAACCATAACAACGGGAAACTCGGGAGATGCCGTAAGCGCCGGTAACTCTCTGGCACCTATTCCAATACAGCCAAATCCCCATTCTGGATGTTAAACGGCGAATATTTGTTCTGGCTGCTGATGATGGCGCCATCGTCGAATACCTGTACTACCTCAAACAGGCCGTCGGCCGGGTTACGCATCATGCGGGACTTGCCGTAGGGGTCGATGAAGTCGGCATTGTGCTGGATCCTGAACTGGTCGCCGAGCTTGACGCCGTTGCGTCGTCCCAGATTGATGTAGGGGCCGCGTTCGTTCTGGCCGACCACCCGGGCGGTGACCGGGGCGCAGGTGAGCTGGGCTACCAGATCCTGAGCTGCCTGTTGCAACTGGTAGTTGACCTCCTGGCCATAACTTGACTGCCAGAACTGGCCGCTGCTGCTGCCCACTTGCTCCCGCTTGCCAAAGGTCCAGGTGGCGCGCCCTTCGTAGACCTTGCGGTTGACCAGAGTGCCGTTGATGCCATCAAACAGGTAGAGCTGCATGCGAAAGTTGCGCACGGGATCCTCATACCAGCTGGTCAGCTGGTTGCCTTGCGGCTCGATGGAGAGATCGTCGATGCTGCCGAGCACCAGATACTGGCTGTCGGTACGCAGGCTGAGCGCCTTGATCTCCTCGAGGGCGCTGCGATCCCCCTGTTGCAGATGGAGCGGATCGATGCGCAGGTTTTCATCCAGCCACTGGCGCACCGCGACCCCTTGCGGCGCGTTGGCGAGAGTCTCGAACAGTCGTCGCGAGAGGTTTTCCGGCATGTCGTCCATGGCGCCGTAGCTGGCTTGGTCCGGATAGCGCATCCGCAGCCTCACCAGTGTCAAATCCTTGGCGAAGTGCTGGGTCTGGCAGATCTGGCGCTCGGCCTGAATGTCGGCCACTAGTGTGATATACATGCGGCCGTTGCGCACCTCTTCCCGCTTGAGCCGGTACTGGCGAATGTCGCCGCCGGAGCGGATCTGGATCTGCTCGGAGCGAAGGCTGCCATTTTCCAGACGCTGGACGCTGGAAACGGCCGCGCCGCTGGCCAGCAGCGCCTGACGCAGGGCGTCGCGAGTTGCCTGCTCGCGGGCATAGACTTCATCGCCCCCCAGAATGGCGGCGCTGCCCTGTGCTTCGATAAGTTCGGCGCGGGTGCTCAGGCTGGCCAGCAGCAGGGTCAACAGCAGCGGTAATTTCATAGCAGATACCTTGAGTTGGCGGGCAGCCGAGCCATTTTGAGGAAATGGCGCCTGCTGGCCGACATGGATCACAACACGTTCCAAGTGGCAGCGCACGTTGGCGCTGACGATGTCCATTAAAAAGCAAGAATCATGCCTCATTACCGGCTCAAGCTTTGTCCGGCGCGTCCGATAATAAGTCAGGTGCAGATACAGGAAAGGTATCCATGAACAAACTCATCACGGCGTTGGCGCTCGCCCTGGCATTGACCGGGTGCGGCTCCGACCCTATCAATCGAGATCAGGGTGACCCTCGCCAGGCGGCGCAGGGGATGGAGCTCAACTGGCTGGTGGCGCGTATGACCGATCAGCTGATGGAGCGCAAATCGCTGACCACCCTGACCGAACCCATCGCAGTGGCCTCTTTCGTCGATCTCGATACCCTGCAGGATACCAACTGGATGGGGCAGCAGATTGAGGAGAGCTTTATCTACGAGCTCAATCGTCGCGGCGAGGTGGTGGTGGACTTCAAGCTGACCGGTAGCATCAAGGTGACGCCGCAGGGGGACTTCGTGCTGAGCCGCAACTATAAGGAGCTCTCTTCCCGTTTGCCGATCTCCCGCATTCTGGTCGGCACCTTCAGCCGCAACAGCAAGGGGATCCTGGTCAATGCCCGCGTTATCGACATGCGCACCAAGATGGTTGAGACCACGGCCCAGAGCCTGATCCCGCAAAAATATCTGTTCGGTGCTAACAACTCGTTTGGTCGGGCATCGATCAATCGCGGTTATCTGATGCGTGACAGTCAGGCCCGGCCGGGCGGTCATCTGGTCAACCTGACCCCGTGAGGAGCGAGTCATGAAGATCCTGTTTGGTTGCCTGTTGGCACTCTTGCTCACCGGTTGCAGCGGCAACCGGGTGGTGGATTACACCCAGGGTGGCAAACCCGATGATTTTCCGGTGCTCAAGGCGGTGGGCTATGCGGTGATCGACATCCAGCCCGGTCCCTCCCAGTCGGAGAAGATGCTGCAAGCCATTCGCGCTTCCAAGATGGATGCCTATCGCGAGCTGGCCGAGCAGCTCAATGGTCAGCAGGTGCGCGGCCAGAGCAGCTATCGTGACCTGACCCAGACCTCCAACTCGCTGGATGTGTCGGTCGCCGGTGTGGTGCGTGGTGCCCGGGTGGTGGCCTCCTATCCGCGCGGCAATACCTATGCCACCGAGATGGAGCTCGATACCCGCGCCCTCTACAACATCAATCAGTTGATGGCGGGTCAGTTCTGAGTTGATTGCCTGACCTGAAAACAGGCATCAACACAGGCATCAAAACAAAAGGCGAGCAGTGTGCTCGCCTTTTGTCGTTGTGGGCTGGTTAGCTCCCCATCAGCACCGGCGGCACTGCGGTGGGTTTCACATCCTCGCTCGGGTAGCAGCCAAGCACCTTGATATAGCGGGTGATCTTGGTCAGCTCCACCAGTGCGGCCTGCATCGCCGGGGTTTGCAGGTTGGCGGAGACATCGAGATAGAACATCTCTTCCCACGGGTTGCCCTGCACCGGACGGGACTCCAGTTTGGTCATGTTGATCTCGTGGCTGCGCAGTACCAGCAACGCCTCGACCAGCGAACCCGGCTTCTGGGAGGTGGACATGATGAGGGTGGTCTTGGCCGGGATCTGCGGTGCCACATCGATGGGCTTGCGCGCCACCACGATGAAGCGGCTGTAGTTCTCTTTCTGGTTGGCAAGCTGCTCGGCCAGCACATCCAGACCATACAGTTCGCCACCGGCGGCGCTGCCGATGGCGGCGGCCTCCGGGCTTGCCAGTTCTTTCACCTTCATCATGGCGCTGGAGGAGGAGTCGCAGATCTCGTGACGGGCTCCTTCCAGCTTGCTCAGATAGTGGGAGCACTGCTGGAACACCTGCGGGTGGGCATAGAAGGTCTTGATACGGCCAAGCTCGGTCGGTACGGCGGTGAGAATGCAGTGCTCGATGGGGTAGGTGAGCTCACCGACGATGGAGAGGCTGGTATGCTGCATCACGTCATAGACTTCGTTGATGGAGCCCGAGCTGGTGTTCTCGATGGGCAGCACGCCAAAGGCGGCGCGACCCGACTCCACCGCATCCAGTACTTCACGGAAGTTCTGGCAGTTTACTTCGATCACCTGATCCTTGTAGCGCGCCAGATATTTGCGGGCGGCCAGGCTGGAGTAGGAACCGCGCGGCCCCAGATAGGCGACGCTGGTCATCGGCTCCTGCTGCTCCGGGTTGAGCAGGCTCTGCAGATAGGCCTGCTGGGAGAGCACAGAGTCTTCGATGATGGTGTGATAGATGCGGGTGATGTACTGGGCGTCCAGTCCCAGCACGCGCCCTTTTTGGATTAGGGCGACCAGCAGCTCCTGCTCCCGCTGGTGGTCACGAATGGGGCGCGGGTTGGCTTGCTTGGCACGGGCCACCTCGATGCTGAGGGTCTTGCGTTTCGCCAGCAGGGCAAGCAGCTCCTGATCCAACCGGGTGATGTCTTGTCTGATCTCGTCGAGCGTTGCCATGATTGTTCCCTATCCAAGTAATCGATTGATATTAATGCAAAAAAAAGCCTCCGCTAGGGGAGGCTTGATTCGTCTTTGCTTTCTGTTCACACGACGACAGGCCTTCCCTCAAGCGGGCCGGATAAACGAGAAAGCAAAGAAGAATGGTGCGTGCATAGGTGTGTCCTTGAAGTAACGTCATAACCATTAAGGGATTTGCCGGTCTGATGCAAGTAAAACTTGCCCGCGGGCGGGGATGGGGGCAGGGTATCCGGTTAAGAAAATGGTGTATGAGCGATGTTCTATTGACTCTGTTTTGATGACTGACACCCAGTGGGGGAGGTAAAGACGATGGCGATTATTTTCGATCTGGGACGGGTGGTGGTGAGCTGGGATCCGGTAGGCATAGTGCATTCGGTGCGTGGCCCGCAAGGGGCCGAACAGTTGGCCGAGCAGCTCTTTAACCACCCGGACTGGCTGGAGGTAGACAGAGGCACCATGTCGCTCCACACCATGGCCCGGGAAGCGCAAGCGCGCACTGGCCTCTCGGCGGCACAGAATCTGGCCATTTTACAGGCAGTTCCCGCTTCCCTGCTGCCAGATCCCGCTATGCTAACCCTGATAGCCGATCTGCACGGGGCGGGGCACACTCTTTATGCCCTCTCCAACATGGGGCACGCCAGCATCGACTGGCTGGAGCAGCATCAGGATTTCTGGCGCTTCTTTAGCGGCAAGGTGGTGTCGGCGCGGGTACGGATGATGAAGCCGGAGCCGGATATCTACCGCTATCTGCTGGTGTCGTTCGATCTGAAACCGGCAGAGTGCATCTTTATTGATGACAGTCCCGCCAATATTGCGGCCGCCGAGGCCCTCGGCATCAGGGGGATCGTCTTTACCGACGTGGCGAGTTGCCGTCAGCAACTGGGTGAGCTGGACAGTTTGCCTGTCACCGACAAGGGGTGATGCCCCTCCAGGAGTACTATGGAGCATGGCCGGTTTCGCAATTGGCTCAGTCACTATCCCGAGGCAACCCTGATCATCGCCTGCAAGGATGGCAGTGGTTATCAGCTCTGTATCGAGGCGGAAGGGGAGTACCTCTGTCTGACCGACAGCGAGGGGGAGCACCTGACCTTCACCTCGCTGGATCAGGCGCAGGGCTTTTTGCGAGCCCATCGGGTACATCAGGCCAGATTGCGAGTGTACGACGCTCAAGGCATTGATTTTATGGATGAATCACGGGAAATAATCATCAAGTTTTAATTTTAACCTGACTCTGTAAGGGCCTATTCAGCTTGTTTCCCGCACAATAAGCCACCTGTTTATCATCCGGAGCTGTTTAATGGATGCCAATGTTGTTGTCTTGAATCAGGGATATGATCACTCTTTTCAAGCCAGGGAGCTGCAGCTGATTGAGCGACTGGCAAATTTTGACGAGCTGATAGTCTCTTTTTCGGGGCGGTTGGAATCCTGTTACAGCATCGATTTGTGCCGTGCCAGCGGGATCAAGATCCGCGCCATCACCCTCGATAATCCGACCCGCAGCCGCAGCGAAGTGGCCCGAGCCCGCCGTTATTGCCAGCGTTATGGCATCGATCACTGGGTCATCAAGAGTGACGAAATCATCTTTTGCGATCGCCTGCCGAATATGGAGGGGTTGATCGATCCGGTTCGCCGCATTGGTGAGTATGTGCAGGCTCGTCCGGAATGGGCTCATCTGCCGTTGCTGGTTCCGGCCGCGGTGGAGGAGCGTGATGACTATCTTGCCCAGTTCGGCTCACTGCCTGCCAACACCATCTGGTTTTTTGCCGATAACGGGGTGATGAGCCGTGATTTTCGCTATGGCTTCAACAAGCGTCAGCTCGGTCGTTGGGGCAAAGGGAGCAACGGTTGCCTCAGCAATCGCTTCACCAATCCACGGCAGTTGAAGCAACGTTATCTACGAATGGTGGATCAGGCCGAACAGATGCTGGCCGACATGGGGCTGGATGAGGCGCAGGTCTTTTTCCATACCCTGTGCGACTGCTCTACCACCCTGGCCCGGGTGCGTCTGCCCGAGCATCAGCGTGCTCAGGCCTTTGATATGCAATCGGATATTCTCTCTGCCCTCAAGAGGACCGAGTTCGATCTGGTGACTCTGGATATGGCGCACAAAGAGCGGCACGATCTTGCCATCTAGCCCGTGGGCAAGCGACGCCGGAGCCAGAACGTGAGTGCTGTCATAGGCAAGGGGTGGCGGGACTGTTTATACTGTCGCCCTTTCACCTGTTGCCGAGCTTCGCCCTATGAAACCCTTCTCCCGTCTGCTGATTGCCCTGTGCCTCTCCCCCGTGTTGGCGCAGGCTGCCCCTCTTTCTCAGGTGACGCTGCCCGATGGTCGGCAGGTTCAGCTCAACGATGACTTTACCTGGGAGTATCTGGTGGTCAAACCGGCCGAACCCGTGCAGGGTATGGCTGCTGATGGGAAAGCGGGGGCCGTGGTGGCGGTTGCCGCCCCGGTACTGACCGAGCAGGCCAAGGCCAACCCCGAATTGCTGTCACAAGCGGCACGCGACGGTGTGGTGGTCAAGCTGGACAAGCTCGAGGGGTCTGATCCGTTGGCGCTGACCTTTATGGTGAGCAATACCGGCAGCCGCAATGTGGTCGGGGTGCGCGGCATGGTGACTCTGTTCAGTGCTGACGGTGTGCAGTTGGTGCGTCAGGAAGCCCGTTTCTGGGTCGCCGAGAATCGCTTGCCGGAGACCTATCTGCGCAAGGGGCAAGTCCGTCCGTCGCTGGCCCTCGAGATCCCCCGTCCTGCCGGATTGACCGGGCAGCCCTTGGTCAGGGTCGAAATTGATGAGGTGGTCTTCCGCTGATTTGGTGTTGTCCGGCCCATGCAAACCGCTTGGGCCGGCAATTTGTTACCCCTGACATCTCGGGAAATATCTGCTTACATCTGACATGGTTTTGCAATAGCTTGCCGCTCGGCAAGCCGGGATGCTGACTGCACAATGACTCCATACCAGCTCGCTAGCAACGGGCCCAATCACATGGAGTTATCATCATGAAAAAAGCAACTGTATCTCTTCTGGTTCTGGCCGGTTTCGCCTCTACTTCCGCTCTGGCACAGGATGCGTTCAGCTACGCAAAGGGCGGTTTGACCTGGGCGCACACCAAGTCTGATTACCTTAGCCAAGACGGCGCTGCATTTCCCCGTGATGCTGCCAGCAAAGGTACCCGTGATTTTGGTGGTCTGAGCCTGGACCTCTCAAAGAGCTTTGGCTCCAACTTCTACGGTCGTGCCGGAACCGAATTCACCTCCCGCAACGACGGCAATGACAGCATGTCCATTTCCAGCCTGGGTATCGGTGTCTTTACCCCGCTGAGCACAGGACTCAATCTCTATGGCGAAACCGGTTTGATGGGCTATCAACTTGAGCGTGAGCTGGCCAAGAACAACAAGGGATGGGACGAAGTGGCTCGCAAGGATAGTGGCAGCATGTACGGTGAAGTGGGTCTGCGCTACGACATCGGCGACATCGAGCTTTCCACGGCTTACCGTTACGCCAACATGACCGACGATATGCATGACTTCAAGGTAGGCGGTGCTTACAAGCTCAACCAGAACTGGGCGCTGACTGCCGACTACACCTATCGCAGCTGGGATCTGCAGAAAGGCTCCATCTCCAGCCTGGGTGTGAAGTACAGCTTCTGATCCTCCTTCCAGTAGTCCGTAGTGTCTTGATTTTTACCCATGGCGTTCGCCATGGGTTTTTTCGTTTTCCGGTGATCTCTTTTTTCTCCTTGTGTCGTATCAGTCGGCAATAGTTATACAACTTCCATTTTTTTGTATAACTGCTATAACTGAATCAAGACTTATACAAGGAGTGCCATCATGTACAAGATTAAAGTCGGTATCAGTGCTTGCCTGCTGGGACAAGAGGTGCGTTTCGACGGGGGCCACAAGCGCTCCAGCTTCTGCGAACGGGATCTTGGCGCTCACTTTGACTATCACCCCGTCTGCCCCGAGATGGCTATCGGTCTGGGGGCGCCCCGTGCCGCCATCCGGCTGGTCAAGCGCAACGGCGAGATCCGTGCCGAGGCGAGCAACGGTAGTTTCGATGTCACCCAAAAGCTGATTGCCTTCAGCGAGCAGAAGGCACGCCAGCTCGACTTCATCTCCGGTTATATCCTCTGTGCCAAATCACCCAGCTGCGGTATGGAGCGGGTCAAGGTCTATGGCGCCAACAACGAGGGGAGCGCCAAGGAGGGGATCGGCCTCTTTGCCAAGGCGTTGATGGAGGCCAACCCCCTGCTGCCGGTGGAAGAGGATGGTCGGCTCTGTGATCCCATCCTGCGGGAGAACTTTGTGCTGCGGGTCTTCGCCTACCACGACTGGCAGCAACTCTGCGCCCGCGGCATCACCGCCTCTGCGCTGATCCGCTTCCACTCCCGTTACAAGTATCTGGTGCTCTCCCACGCCACCACCCACTACCGGGCGCTTGGCAAGCTGCTCGGCAATCTGGGCAAGTCCACCAATTTGCAGGAGGTGGCTGACAACTACATCAAGGGATTGATGACAGCGCTGACCCTGCGAGCCAACCGCCGCAGCCACACCAATGTGCTGATGCACCTGCAGGGCTACTTCAAGCGGGTGCTGACCCCGGCCCAGAAGCAGGAGCTTGCCGATACCATCGACAAGTACCGCACCGGCATCTTCCCCTTGCTGGTGCCGCTCACCCTGATCCGTCACTACCTGCGCGAGTACCCCAATCCCTATCTCGCCGAGCAGGTTTATCTCAATCCACACCCCGATACGCTGAAATTGCGTTACGGGCTCTGAATCCGTTCTGTTGCCTCGGTGCATGATTTGCACCGGGCGCTTTACACCTCTGTTTGATGGACGTTGTATGTCTGATTTATCGCAAGAAGTTGCTCATCTCGCTGATGAGGGGATCTACCCCATTCGCGAGGTCTCCCGTCTCACTGGCGTCAACGCCGTGACCCTGCGCGCCTGGCAGCGCCGCTATGGTCTGGTGCAACCGGCCCGCACCGAAAAGGGCCACCGCCTCTACAGCGAGCAGGATATCCGCCAAATCGGCGAGATCCTGAGCTGGCTGGAGCGGGGAGTGAGTATCGGGCAGGTAAAGGGGCTCCTGAGCGAACCCCATTCCGAGCCGGTGAGCGATCACTGGCAGCAGACTCTGGAGCAGTTCAGTCAGGCGTTACTCGCCTTCAACCAGCGCAAGGCGGAGGCTGAGCTCAACGATTTGCTGGCTAGCTACCCGTTCGAGCTGGTGCGCAGCCGGGTACTGCAACCGCTGGTGGAGCGGCTGCTGGGGTTGTGGCGCGAGCGGCCCGATGGCGAGCTGCTGCAACAGGTGTGGCTGGGCTGGTTCCATACCCGCTTCGCCCGCCACCTGATCGAGCAGGAGAAGGGCGTGCCGATCACCTTGGTGAGCTGGGGACAGGTCGGCCCCCTCGATCTGGTGTGGGCCGCTTACGAGCTGATCGGTCAAGGCTATGAGGTGCAACTGCTGGGAGCGGTAGAGCCTCGCCATGCCAGCTTGCTGGAGGGGCGTGCCGTTACCCCCTGGCTGGTACTGCTGGGAGCTGGTCTTGGCAAACCGGAGCTGGCCGCCGGGTGGCCTGCAGGCACGCGCCTGTTTGGCGAACTGGGCCGTCTCTACGATGATGAGTGGCTTAAAGCACACGGCTGGCAGGCGAGCCTTGCCGAGCTGATGGCGAACGCGCCTGCTGCGGCTGGCGCCAGCGGACGCGGGAGGAAAACGTCATGAGACTGGTCTGGTTGCGCAACGATCTGCGCCTTGCCGACAACCCGGCGCTACGCCATGCCTGCGCCGGTGATGAACCGGTCGCCGCGCTCTTTATCATCTCTCCTGCCCAGTGGCGGCAGCACAAAATGGCCCCCGTCCGTCAGCGCTTTATGTTGGCGCAGGTGGATGAGTTTGGGCGCGAGCTGGCGGCCCTTGGCATTCCGCTTCATCTGCTGCGAGTGGAAACCTTTGCCGAGGCGCCCGCTGCGCTGGCAGACCTCTGCCGCGAGCTGGGGGTGACCCAGCTCTACGCCAATCAGGCTATCGAGATCGATGAGCAGCGCCGCGATCACGCCGTCAGCGCCGTACTGGCAGAGCAGGCGGTGAGTTGTCACTGGCTCAACGGCTGCTGCATGTTGCCACCGGGGCGGGTGCTGACCGGGTCGGGTGAGATGTTCAAGGTCTTCACTCCTTTTAGCCGTGCCTGGCTCAAGGCCCTCGACGAAGAGGGGTTTGTCATTCATCGCGCGCCCACTGCTCGTGGTGAGCCGCTGCCGTGGCAGCCGCTGGCCGAGCGGGACTTCGTCGATGCCGCCCTTGGCGAACTGACGGCAGACCCCCGCTGGCCTGTGGGCGAGGTGGAAGCTCTGCGTCGTTTGAACATTTTTCTGGAGCAGGCGGTGCTCGACTATGGCGAGACCCGGGATTTTCCTGCCATCGCGGGCACCTCTGTGCTTTCCCCCTATCTGGCGGCGGGCATCATCAGTCCTCGTCAGTGTGTGGCGGCGCTTCAGCAGCGGCTTGGCTATCGGCCCCAGTCCAAGGCCCAGCCCGGCTTTGTCTGGCTCAATGAGCTCATCTGGCGTGAGTTCTATCGCCACCTGCTGGTGCTGATCCCGCCCCTCTCCATGAATCGCCCCTTCAAACCAGAGACGGCAGCCTTGCCGTGGAGCTGGGACCCGGATGCCTTCGCCGCCTGGTGCGAGGGCCGTACCGGCTACCCCATCGTTGATGCAGCGATGCGCTGTCTCAACGCCACCGGCTGGATGCACAACCGGCTGCGGATGATAGTGGCGAGCTTTCTCACCAAGGATCTCCATATCCACTGGCGGCTCGGGGAGGATTACTTCATGAGTCGACTGATCGACGGGGATCTGGCAGCCAACAACGGTGGCTGGCAGTGGGCTGCAGGCACCGGTGCCGATGCCGCCCCCTACTTTCGGATCTTCAACCCCACCACTCAGGGGCAACGATTTGATCCACAAGGGGAGTTTATCCGTACCTGGGTAACTGAACTGGCCGATATTCCTGCCGCTTATGTGCATCAGCCCCACGACTGGCTGCGACTCAAGGGGCGACAGGATTATCCGGCTCCCATGGTGGATCACGCCGTTGCCCGGGTGAGAGCCATCGAGATGTTTCGCTCTCTGGAGAAATAGGATGAACGAGCCGCTGGCCCGCTTTATTGGCCTCTATCAGCAATTGGACAAACAGCAGTTGCACCGCTTGCCCGAGGTCTATGCCGAACAGGTGCTCTTTACCGATCCGGCCCACCGTATCGAGGGGCTGGCGGCCCTTGGCGACTATTTTGCCGCTCTCTATCAGCGCCTCGCCTACTGTCGCTTCGTCATCACCAGTCAGCAGCAGCAGGGGCCGCAGGCCTGGCTCGGCTGGACCATGACCTTCTCTCACCCCAGATTGCGTGGTGGTGAGCCGGTGACGGTGGAGGGGGCCACCCGCCTCGAATTTGACGAGGCGGGCAAGGTGTGCCAGCACCGGGACTATTTTGACCTGGGCGCCATGCTCTACGAGCAGTTGCCGCTGCTCGGGCCCGTGGTGCGCAGCATCAAGATGAGGCTTGGCGCATGAGCGGCCGGGTGCTTATTACAGGCGCGACCTCCGGCATAGGTCGTCAAATGGCGCTGGATTACCGGCGGGCAGGCTGGCAGGTGTGGGGTTGTGGCCGCGATGGCGAACGGCTGCAGGCGCTGGGGCTGGATGGCGTCACGCCGCTGCAGTTCGATGCCCGGGATCTGGCCGCAATGAGCGGGGTGGCCGCCATGCTGCCATCCCTTGATCTGCTAATCCTCAACGCAGGCAACTGCGAGTACATGGATGTGGCTGAGGGGTTTGACAGCGAGCTGTTTGCCCGGGTGATTGAGACCAATCTGACCGCCACCGGCCATGCGCTGGCCGCCTTCTTGCCGCTGTTAGGGGCGGGATCTCGGCTGGCCATCGTCAGCTCGTCGGTGAGCTGGCTGCCGCTGCCGCGAGCCGAGGCGTATGGTGCCTCCAAGGCGGCCCTCGACTATCTGGCGGATACCTTGCGCCTCGATTTGGCCAGCAAAGGGATCGGAGTGACCCTGATCCGCCCCGGCTTTGTCCAGACGCCGCTCACTGCTAAAAATGATTTTCCCATGCCCTGTCTGGTGACGGTGGAACAGGCCTCCCGCACCATCATGGACGGGCTGACCGCTGGTCGTCACCAGATCCACTTTCCCCGCCGTTTCATCTGGTTGCTGCGCCTGCTCGGTGCGCTGCCGGTGGGGCTCTGGCTGCGCCTTGGCCGCGCACTCGTATCGAAAGGAAGCCATTCATGAAGAAAAAGATCGCCATCGTCGGTTCAGGGATCTCGGGGCTCACCGCCGGTTTTCTGCTCCACAAACTCCATGACATAACCCTGTTCGAGGCGGCGCCGACTCTGGGGGGGCACACAGCCACTGTCGATGTGAATCAGGCTGGCCGCAGCTATGCCATCGACACCGGTTTTATCGTCTTCAACGATCGCACCTACCCCAACTTCTTGAGGTTGCTGGCAAGGATCGGCATGGCGCGGCAACCGGCCGAGATGAGCTTCTCGGTGAAGAGCCCGGAGGGGCTGGAGTATAACGGCCACAACCTCGACACCCTGTTTGCCCAGCGCAGCAATCTGCTGAGTCCGCGCTTCTATGGCTTTGTCGCCGAGATCTTGCGTTTCAACCGGGAGGCGCGGGCCTGGCTGGCGGATGGTCAACATCAGGGCGCTGGCCCCGAGCTGACCCTTGGGGACTTTCTGCTGGCGGGGGAGTTTAGCGACTACTTCGCACGCCACTACATCTTGCCGATGGGCGCGGCGATCTGGTCATCGACCCTGGCCGATATGCGCGCCTTCCCCCTTGGCTTCTTCCTGCGCTTTTTTGCCAACCACGGCCTGCTGGATGTGGCCAATCGCCCCCAGTGGTACGTGATCCCGGGTGGCTCGCGGGAATATATCGGCCCCCTTACCGCGGGTTGGCAGTCGCAGATCCGCCTCGCCTGTCCGGTGCAGAGCGTACGGCGGGACGCGGATGGCGTGGTGATCCAGAGCAGTTACGGCGAGGAGCGGTTTGACGAGGTGATCTTCGCCTGCCACAGCGATCAGGCGCTGGCGCTGCTGGCGGATCCCGGCGAGCGGGAGCAGGCCATCCTCGGCGACATGCCCTATCAGGCCAACGATGTCTGGCTCCATACCGATGCTCGCTGCCTGCCCACCCGCCGCAAGGCATGGGCCAGCTGGAACTATCAGCTCGATGGCAATGACGAAGCGCGGCCGCTGGTGAGCTACAACATGAACATCCTGCAGGGGGTGAACTCGCCGGAGCCCTTCTGCGTCAGCCTCAACCCCAAGGGCAAGGTGGATGAGAGCAAGGTACTGCGCCGCTTCGTCTACCACCATCCGGTGTTCAATCAGGCCTCCATCGCCGCTCAGCAGCGGCGCGCGGAGATCTGCGGCCAGCAGCACACCCATTTCTGTGGCGCCTACTGGTACAACGGCTTCCACGAGGATGGGGTGCGCAGCGCGCTGGATGTCGCCAGGCGCTTCGGTGCCGAGCTATGAACGGCGCCACCGTGGCCACCGAACATGAGGGCGCTGGCGAACTGGCCGGTGTCACTAGCGCCATCTGGCAGGGTTCGGTGCGCCACCGCCGTTTCGCACCTCGGGCCCACGCCTTCTCCTACAGCCTCTTTATGCTGGGACTGGATCTCGACGAACTGCCGCAGCTCGATCAGGGGCGCTGGTTCGGTGTGGAGCGCTCGGGGCTGCTCTCGTTTCACCGCCATGATTATCTCAAGGGCAGTGAGGGAAGCCTCAAGCAGGCGGTGTGGCAGAAGGTGAGCGAACTGGGGGGCAATGCCGACCCCGAGGGGCGGGTGCTGCTGCTCGGCAATGTGCGTTGTCTGGGCTTCTACTTCAGTCCGGTCAACTTCTACTTCTGCTACCGGCAGGGCGAGGCGCGCTATCTGCTGGCGGAGGTGTCGAACACCCCCTGGAACGAGCGTCACTACTACCTGCTGGATCTGGCGGCGCTGGCGCCCCATGATAAGGATTTTCACGTCTCCCCCTTTATGGGGCTGGCGATGCGTTATCACTGGCGGATCAGGCCGCCCGCGCAGGAGACACTGATCCATATCGAGAGTCATCCCGTATCCGGTGAAGCCAAGCTGTTTGACGCAACCCTGGCGCTCACTCGCGAACCCTTGTCGCGCAAGGGGCTGGTGGCCCTGCTGGCCCGCTGGCCCTGGATGACCATGAAGGTACTGCTCGGGATCTACTGGCAGGCCCTGCGTCTTTTTATCAAACGAACCCCGATTTTTACCCATCCGGAGAGCCGCTAATGGAACTTGCTCAATCAACCCTCTCTGCCTCTTTCATCGACAAGGGGGCAAGGCAACTGCTGCTCAATCTGCTGGGACGCCTTGAACATGGCCAGCTGCTGCTGCGGGATGGCGGTGAGCGCCACAGCTTTGGCGTGGCGGGCACCGATCTGCATGCCGAACTGGTGGTGCAGGATCCGGCCTTCTATCGTCGCTTGTTGCTGGGAGGCAGTATCGCCGCTGGGGAAACCTGGGTGGAGGGGCTCTGGACCAGCCCGGATCCGGTGGCGCTGGTGCGGCTGCTGGCCCGCAACCTGACCCTGCTCGACTCCCTTGAGCGGCGCCTCGGCTGGCTCAGTTTCCCGTTCAATAAGGTGCGCCACTGGCTTAATCGCAATACCCTGACCGGCTCGCGCTCCAACATTGCCGCCCACTACGATCTCGGCAATACCCTCTATCAGGGGTTTCTCGACAGCCATATGCAGTACTCGAGCGCCATCTACCCGAGCGCCGACGCCACTCTGGAAGAGGGGCAGCAGGCCAAGCTGCGTACCATCTGCGAGCGGTTGGAGCTGGGCCCTGACGATCATCTGCTGGAGATCGGCACCGGCTGGGGCGGCCTCGCCGTCTATGCCGCCCGCCACTATGGCTGCCGGGTGACCACCACGACTATCTCCCGGGCCCAGCATGACTACGCCAAGGAGTGGATTGCGCGGGAGGGGCTGGGGGATCGCATCACCTTGCTGCTGGAGGATTACCGCAAACTGGAGGGGACGTATGACAAGCTGGTCTCCATCGAGATGATCGAGGCGGTGGGGCACGCCTTCCTGCCCGACTATTTCCGCCAGCTGTCGCGGCTGCTCAAGCCCGGTGGCCGTCTGCTCATTCAGGCCATCACCATCGCCGATCAGCGCCATGCCCAGTACTTGCGCGGGGTCGATTTTATCCAGCGTTACATCTTCCCCGGTGGCTGCCTGCCGAGCGTCTCCCAGATGGCGGGGTTGCTGGCACGTGAGACCGACATGCAGCTGGTGCGGTTGCACGATCACGGTCATCACTATGCCCGTACACTGGCTCACTGGTGCGAGCGGTTTCTGGCGTTGGCACCCGAGCTGCCCAAGCTCGGTTACAGCCAGGATTTCATCCGGCTGTGGCACTTCTACTTTGCCTATTGCGAGGGGGGATTCTGGGAGCGCACCATCAGTCTGGTGCAGCTGGAGGCCGCCAAGCCGGGGCCCGCTGGCTGGTCGGGTGATGTGCCAGTAAGCGGTCACTGACCATGTGGCAGTGGGCTCACCTGCTGGGGTTCAACCTCTACTGGTTGCTGGCGGTGAAGTGGCAGCAGCCGGGCCCGCTGCTGGCAATGTTGCTGCTGCACTTTATTTTCTCACCCAGCCGCCTGCGTGACTGGCGGCTGCTCCCCATCGCGGTTGCTGGCTGTCTGCTGGATGCCCTGCTCTGGCAGCTCGGCCTGTTCCGTTTCCCGTCCGGTTTTCCCCTCTGGCTGGTGCTGCTCTGGCTCGGTTTTGCCCTGACGCTGGCCCACGGTATGCGCTGGCTGCTGCGCTTGCCTCGCTGGCAGCAGGCACTGTTTGGCGTATTTGGTGGTGCCTCCTCCTATGTGGCGGGGGCCGCCATGGGGGCAGTACACTTACCCTGGGGCATCTGGATCAGTTCGGCGCAGCTGGCTGTGATCTGGATGTGGTGGTTACCCGTACTCCTGTGGGTAATGGTCAAGCTGGAGGGTGAGTCATGACAAACACCTTTTCGACCCACTCGTTGCTTTTTTCCAAGTGGACCAAAGAGAGCCAGCATGAGCTGACTGATCGCTTCTATCTGGTGGTTGCCTGCCAGCGGGATGCGCAGGGGCAGCTGGTGCAGGTGGTGATGCAGGATATCAACACCCTGCAGGAACAGGAGATGGATTGGCATGAACTGGAAGACCCCAACCACTGGCATATGGGGTGGAATTAACCCGCTGCTGCTGGCGTTTACGCTCTTTGCTGCAACCGCGGTGCAGGCTTCTGCCGCACCCTGGCAGCAGCTGCGCCCGGTCGGGCAGGGGGAGATGAACTGGCTCTGGTTCAAGCTCTACGATGCCACCCTCTACAGTGCGAGCGGGCGCTATCAGCCCGGTCACTATCCACAGGCACTGACCCTCACCTATGCCAGATCCATCGAGCGGCAAGATCTGCTGAGCGCCACCGCCGCCGAGTGGCAGCGACTCGGTCTTGGCTCTGACGCCGACCGTCAGCGCTGGCTAGGCCAGCTCGCTGCACTCTGGCCCGATGTGCAGGCAGGCGACAAGCTCACCTTCTATGTCGACAAGGAGGGGGCAGGCCACTTCTGGTGGCAAGAAAAACTCCTCGGCACTCTGGCCGATCCGCAATTCTCGGCCGCTTTTCTCGCCATCTGGCTGGCTGACAACAGCCGCGATCCCGCCCTGACCCGCCGCCTGCGTGGCCAACCCTGAACATGGAGTTTCCAATGTTTTTCTATCGTGCATACCGCTGGTTGCTGTTGCTCCCTTTTTTGCTGCTGAGCGGCTGTGGTGCCAGTCTCGATGACTATCGGGGGCAGGGGCCAAACTGGGATCTCGCCCGTTTCTTCAACGGTAAATTAGTGGCTCACGGCCTGGTAACCGACCGCAGCGGCGAAGTGACCAGTCGCTTTCGGGTCGAGATGGTGGGTCGTTGGAAGGATGGCAAGGGAGAGCTGTTCGAGCAGTTCTACTTTGATGATGGCCGCCAGCAGACCCGTACCTGGTATCTGAGCAAGGGGGTTGACGGTCACTGGCGAGGTACTGCTTCCGATGTGGTGGGGGAGGCGATGGGTAAAAGCCAAGGGTTTGCCCTCAACTGGCGTTATCAGCTTGATCTGGCGCTGCCGGATGGCGAGGTAGTGCGGGTGAGCTTCGATGACTGGATGTATCTGCTGGACGAAGATCGTCTGATCAATCGTGCCGAGATCAGCAAGTTCGGTATCCATCTTGGCGAGGTGATCCTCTATATCGAACGTCAGCCTGACCGTTAACGCAAGATAACGCCCAGTAAAAAGCGCGCCGATGGCGCGCTTTTGTTTATCGAACAATCAGAGTCATCAGATGATGCGGTTCTCTTCCAGCATCTTGCGACGGGCCTCTTCCTTGGCCATCTTCTTCTTGCGATTGTCGCAGGGCTCGGGGCAGTCGCACTCTTTCTCGATGCCAACGCTCCCCAGACCGCCACAGGAGCCGGAGATGGATTTTTTCTGGAAGATATAGCCGATAGCCATGGCGGCTATCACCAGCATGAATACCCCGAAGGTGATCAGAAAAACCTGCATCTATCCTCCCTATTTCCTGACCAGATACTGTTTGAACGCATCGGAGTAGGCCTCTTCAAAGCCGTTGTCCGTCTTGGTGATCACGAAGATCGCCAGGCCGCGCTCTTTGGCATAGGCCAGGCTCTTCTCCGGTCCCATTACCATGAATACGGTCGCCAGCCCGTCTGCGGTCATGCAGGAGGGGTGGATCACGGTGACCGACACCATGCGGTGCTGGATTGGCTTGCCGGTGCGTGGATCTATGGTGTGGGAGAAGCGCTGGCCATCCATCTCATAGTAGTTGCGATATTCGCCCGAAGTGGCCACTCCGTTGTCACCCGGAACGATCACCTCCTGCACCGAACCGGCATTGGCTGTCGGCTTTTCGATGGCAACGCGCCAGGGGTGTCCCTTGCCGTTGACGCCATTGATCCGCAGCTCGCCGCCGATCTCCACCAGATAGTTGCGCGCACCCAGAGACTCCAGATACTCGGCCACCTTGTCGACACCAAAGCCCTTGGCAATGGCGGAGAGATCAACGTAAAGATCCGGGATGTCCTTTTGCAGGGTGTCGGCATCGACCGAAGTGATGACGTGCAGGTTGCCCAGGCCGGTCTTCTGACGGGTCTGGGTGATCAGCTCCTCTGATGGCATCTTGGTCGGCCGTTTGTCCGGACCGAAGCCCCACAGATTGACCAAGGGGCCGACGGTGACGTCCAGCGCCCCCTGGCTCTCACGGCCAATATGAATGGCTTCTGTAATGACCCGCGCGGTGTCCCGCGATACCACTACCGGTGTCGAACTGTGGTGCTGATTGAAGCGCGACAGTTCGGAATCGGGGCGATAGGTGGACATCTGATCGTTGACTCGCTCCAGCAGTACATCGACCTCGGCCTGAAACTTGGCTGCATCGCTGATGACGTTGTCCGCCACCTTGATGGAGTAGTAAGTGCCCATGGTGCTGCCGGTGATATGGATCTCCGGTTTCGACTGGACCGTGCTTTCCTGACCGCACCCTGTCAAGAAAAAGGCTAGCCCGAAGGCTAGCCAGGTCTTTACAACGCTGTTCATGGATTAACCACCAAAGTCATCCAGCAGGATGTTTTCGTCCTCAACGCCCAGATCTTTGAGCATGTTGATGACGGCTGCGTTCATCACCGGAGGTCCACACATGTAGAACTCGCAATCTTCCGGCGCTTCGTGGTTCTTGAGATAGTTCTCGTAGAGCACGTTGTGGATGAAGCCGGTGTAGCCATCCCAGTTGTCTTCCGGTTGCGGATCGGACAGGGCTACGTTCCAGGTGAAGTTCTCGTTCTCGGCCGCCAGCATGTCGAAGTCTTCGACATAGAACATCTCGCGTTTGGAACGGGCACCGTACCAGAAGCTCATCTTGCGCTTGGACTTCAGGCGACGCAGCTGGTCGAAGATATGGGAACGCATCGGCGCCATACCTGCACCACCACCGATGAATACCATTTCGGCATCGGTATCCTTGGCGAAGAACTCACCGAACGGACCGGAGATAGTCACCTTGTCGCCAGCCTTCAGGCTGAAGATGTAGGAGGACATCTGTCCCGGAGGGGCAGTCCAGTTGCTCGGGGGCGGGGTCGCGATACGCACGTTCAGCATGATGATGCCGAACTCTTCCGGATAGTTTGCCATGGAGTAGGCACGGATGATCGGCTCATCGACCTTGGACTCCAGCTCAAAAATCTTGAAGCGATCCCAGTCACCGCGATACTCCTCGGGAATATCGAAGTTCTTGTAGTACACATGGTGAGCCGGCGCTTCGATCTGGATATAACCACCGGCGCGGAACGGTACGCTCTCGCCATCGGGGATCTGCAGCTTGAGCTCCTTGATGAAGGTGGCCTTGTTATCGTTGGAGATAACAGTACATTCCCACTTCTTCACCCCGAAGATCTCTTCCGGCAGTTCGATGTCCATGTCGCCACGCACGGTGACCTGGCAGGCCAGACGCTCGCCGTGACGGGCTTCACCCTTGCTGATGTGATCCAGTTCGGTCGGCAGGATGTCGCCGCCACCGGATTTCACCCGTACCTTGCACTGGCCGCAGGAGCCACCGCCGCCACAGGCGGAAGAGACGAAGATACCGTTGCCGGCGAGTACGCCGAGCAGCTTGCCACCGGCCGGGCTGGTCACAGCCTTGGCCGGGTCACCATTGATGCTGATTGTCACGTCGCCCGCGGTCACCAGCTTGGACTTGGCGAACAGAATGACTGCCACCAGTGCCAGCAGGATCACGGTAAACATGACCACACCCAAAATAATTTCCATCTATCGTTCCTTTCTGATTGCAGGAAAGCCGATTACAGGGAGATACCAGAGAAGGACATGAAGCCCAGCGCCATCAGACCGGCGGTGATGAAGGTGATGCCCAGACCACGCAGGCCTTCCGGAACATCGGAGTACTTCATCTTCTCGCGGATACCCGCCAGCGCAACGATCGCCAGCATCCAGCCTGCCCCTGAGCCCACGCCGTAGACCACAGACTCCACGAAGGTGTAGTCACGCTGCACCATGAAGGAAACGCCACCGAAGATGGCGCAGTTCACGGTGATGAGCGGCAGGAAGATGCCCAGCGCGTTGTAGAGAGCCGGGAAGTACTTGTCCAGCGCCATCTCCAGGATCTGCACCAGCGCCGCGATCACCCCGATGAAGGTGATGAAGCTCAGGAAGCTCAGATCCAGGTCAGGGGAGAGGGCACCTGCCTTCAGCACGTAGTTGTAGATCAGGTTGTTGACCGGTACGGCGATGGTTTGCACCACGATAACGGCAATACCAAGACCCATGGAGGTCTTGACCTTCTTGGACACAGCCAGGAAGGTACACATCCCCAGGAAGAAGGAGAGTGCCAGGTTTTCGATGAAGATCGATTTAATCAACAGACTCAGATAGTGTTCCATACCTTAATCCTTCGCCTCCACCTGCTTGGGATCCTTGGTGCGAACGCCCCAGATGATCAGACCAATGATGAAGAATGCACTCGGCGGCAGCAGCAGCAGACCGTTGGGTACATACCAGCCACCGTTGTTCACCAGCGGCAGCAGCTCGATGCCGAACCAGGTGCCGGAGCCCAGCAGTTCACGCACGGTAGCGACGCTCAGCAGAATGGCGCCATAGCCCAGACCGTTACCGATACCATCCAGGAAGGAGGGGAGCGGCGCGCTCTTCATGGCGTAGGCTTCGGCGCGGCCCATCACGATACAGTTGGTAATGATGAGACCGACGAAGACTGACAGCTGCTTGGAGATGTCATAGGCATACGCCTTGAGCACCTGGTCAACCACGATAACCAGCGAGGCGATGATCGCCATCTGGGCAATGATCCGCACGCTGTTCGGGATCTGGTTGCGGATCAGGGAGATGAACAGGTTTGAGAAGGCGGTGACCGCCATGACCGCAAGGGTCATTACAAACGCTGTCTTCATCTGGCTGGTAACCGCCAGTGCGGAACAGACACCCAGCACCTGCAAGGCGATGGGGTTGTTGCCCAGCACTGGAGTCAACAGCAACTTTTTCATTTCGCTCTTGTCAGCCATTGTTGATTTCTCCTGCACGAACCTTGGCCAGGAAAGGACCGAAGCCCTTGGGACCCATCCAGAAGTCAAAGGTATGCTGTACACCGTTACCGGTCAGGGTGGCGCCGGAGAGACCGTCGATCTCGTGCTCGGAGCCCGCCGGAGCGTGACCCTTGATGACGCGCAGCGCCGGCATGCCATCCTGATCGAACAGCTTCTTGCCGACAAACAGCTCGCGCCAGGCCGGATTTTCGATTTCACCGCCCAGACCAGGGGTTTCACCGTGGTCATAGTAGGTGATGCCCTTGATAGTCTGGCCATCAGCGGCAACCGCGACGAAGGCATACATGGTAGACCACAGACCCTGACCGTAGATGGGCAGGATGATGTTGTCGATCTTGCCATCGGCATCCTTGGCGAAGAACACCGGAACCAGCTTGGAGATCTGGCGCAGGCCAGCTTTGTCCTCGGCAGCAGCCAGACGGATGTTTTGCGCCGGATCTTTGGCCGCCTGTTTGGTATCGAAGTTGTCGGCATCGCCGTCAACAAAGTTACCGGTGGCGAGATCCACCAGACGGGCTTCGATCTTGTCGCCATACAGCTTGGCCAGATCGCGCTTGGCTACATCGCTGATGTCCACGCCGGCTACGGAGAGAATATTGCTCTGTTTATCCAGCGCCTTGTTCTCCTCTTGGGTAGAACGCAGGCCAACGGCAGCAACGGATACCACGATGGAACAGGCCAGACAGAGGCCGGTGACCACGCTGATGGTGCCGAAGGTTGAGTCTTTATTAAACGCCACGAGCAATCCTCCGCTTGATGTTTGCCTGAGCGACGAAGTGGTCAAACAGGGGAGCAAACAGGTTTGCAAACAGAATGGCCAGCATCATGCCTTCCGGGAACGCAGGGTTGACCACGCGAACCAGCACGACCATCACGCCGATCAGGGCGCCGTACCACCACTTGCCCTTGTTGGTAAAGGCGGCGGAGACAGGGTCGGTCGCCATGAAGGCCATACCGAAGGCGAAGCCACCCAGTACCAGATGCCAGTGCCACGGCATGTTGAACATGGGGTTGGTATCGGAACCGATGACGTTGAACAGCAGGGAAGTGGCGATCATACCGACCATCACGCCGGCGATGATGCGCCAGGAGGCGATGCGCATATAGACGATCATGGCCGCACCCAGCAGGATCATCAGGGTGGAGACTTCACCGATGGAACCCGGCAGGTTGCCAAGGAAAGCGTCCATCCAGCTGATAGCCTGACCGGTGGCACCGTTGATCAGCGCCATCTGGCCGCCCTGAGCCCATTGGCTCAGCGCGGTTGCACCGGAGTAGCCATCAACGGCAACCCAGACTGCGTCACCGGAGATCTGGCCCGGGTAGGCGAAGAACAGGAAGGCACGACCAGCCAGCGCCGGGTTCAGGAAGTTTTTGCCGGTACCACCGAACACTTCCTTGGCCATTACCACACCGAAGGTGATGCCCAGAGCAGCTTGCCACAAGGGCAGCTCGGGCGGCACGATCAGGGCAAACAGGATGGAGGTCACGAAGAAGCCTTCGTTGATCTCGTGCTTGCGTACCATGGCGAACAGCACTTCCCAGAAACCACCGACAAAGAAGACGGTGATGTAGATCGGGAAGAAGTGGGCGGCGCCGATCATCATCTTGCTGCCAATACCGGCAACAGCGGGATCGAGGGAGGCACCCAGCATGGTCGCCAGCGCATATTGCCAGCTGCTGGCACCGGCTGCCGAGCCCATGTGGGCAATGGCGGCAATGGCCTGGTTGCCAACGTTGTACATGCCCCAGAACATGGCCGGGAACACGGCCAGCCACACCATGATCATCATGCGCTTCAGATCGAGCGCATCACGGACGTGGGCGGCATTGCGGGTAACGCTACCCGGGGTATAGAACAGGGTATACGCCGCTTCGAACAGGGCGTAGTACTTGGCGTACTTTCCACCCGGTTCGAAGTGATGTTCCATATTTTCAAGAAGTTGCTTGAAACTCATCGCTTAACCTTCCAGTTCAATCTTGGTCAGGCACTCACGCAAGATCGGGCCGTACTCGGTCTTGCCGGGGCAAACGAAAGTACAGAGGGCCAAATCTTCCTCATCCAGCTCCAGGCAACCCAGTGCTTGCGCACCGTCGGTATCGCCGGAGACCATGTCCCGCAGCAGCAGGGTAGGCAGGATGTCGAGTGGCATCACCCGTTCATAGTTGCCGATAGGCACCATGGAACGGTCACTACCGTTGGTAGTGGTGGTGAAGTTGATAAGGCGACCCTTCATCAGGTGAGAGAGGGTGGTGCGGGTGATGGAGAACTTGTTGGCACTGGGGTTGATCCAGCCCAGGAACTCTTTCTCGCGACCCTCGCCCAGTGCACAGACCTGATTGTGGTAACGACCCAGATAGTCGTGAACACCCTCAGCCTTGGCGCCGCTCAGCAGGGAACCGGAGATGACGCGGTTTTCATCGGCACGCAGCTCATTGTTGGTGAGTTGGCTGATGCAGGCCCCCAGACGGGTACGCAGCAGACGCGGCTTGAGCACATTCGGGCCGGCCAGGGCGATCACCTTGTCGGTGCAGATCTGACCGGTGGTGAACAGCTTGCCGAATGCGATCACATCCTGATAGTTGATGTGCCACTGCACCTTGGTGCTGCTGACCGGATCCAGGAAGTGGATATGGGTACCCGGCAGACCGGCAGGGTGCGGACCGACGAAGATCTCTTCCTTGACCTGAGCCAAAGAGGAGTGAGGCAGACTGCCTTCGCCTTTACAGACATAGACGGTGCCGTCGGTCAGGCGGGTCAATACGGCAAGACCATCGAGGAAGGCCTGCGGCTGTTCCTTGATAATCAGCTCGGCATCAGCAGCCAGCGGGTTGGTGTCCATCGCGGTCACGAAGATGGCGCGCGGGGCTGAGCCAACCGCAGGGACTTTGCTGAACGGGCGAGTGCGCAGTGCTATCCACTGACCTGATGCAACCAGGATCTCTTGCACCTTGCTGCGCTCGAGCTTGGCCAGCTCGGAAGAGGCAAAATGCTCGAAGGTCACCTGCTCATCGGAGCCGTCGAGGTCGATGACCACTGACTGGAGCACACGTTTGGCTCCACGGTTGATCTCTGAAACTACGCCGGTGGCGGGGGCCGTGAATTTAACGCCGGGATTCTTCTTGTCTTCGAAGAGCTCCTGACCTTTGATGACGCGATCACCTACTTTGACGAACATAGTAGGTCGCATCCCCACGAACTCCTCGCCCAGTGTAGCAACACGGGTGATGGCGGGGCCATCGTAGATTACTTGCTCTGGCGCACCCAGCACGGGGATGTCCAGTCCTCTTTTGATTGTAATCATACTTAATTGCACTACCGTTACGGGAAGAGAGGTTGGTTAGCGCCGAGAAATACATCACGACGGGTGGTTGAATGAGTCGCTGTTGTGGCTGCGCCGGGTGGTCAGGCTCAGCAATTATTCAACATGCGAGGTCACTCAAAAGCGCTTGAGTCTACCACTTAAGGCCCATTTTCTGCCATGCCAAATAGGCAAAATCCCTGCGTCATCACAAAATTAACCTGCAATGAATAACCCCTGAATTCCTTGTAAGCTGTGGTTTTAAAGGTTTTTTTAGTTTAATACCCCCATGGGGGTATGCTTGTGTAAGGCTGTGACTAAGCCGCCAGGGAAAACTGAATTAAATACCTATTTATGGTTGTCAGGATCAGCAGGCTGGCGGCTTTTTGTTTAATTTTTGTTTGTCACCCATAGGGTGGTGGGTCAGAGCAATGGGTGACAGCTAGCCGTTCAGGAGTGCGAGGGGTTGCCAACACAAGCTGGTGTGCGTGGTGCCTTACCCTTCTCCTGCCACTCGCTTGCCGTGTAGGTATGCAGTGCAAGTGCATGGACAGCGCCGGCCAGTTCATCGGCCAGGATGGCGTTGACCTGACGATGGCGAGAGAGAAGGCGCTGACCCGCAAACTGTTCGCTGACGATCACCACCTTGAAGTGGCTCTCAGAGCCCGGCTCCACTCGGTGCATGTGGCTCTCGTTGATCACTTCCAGCAGAGTGGGGGAGAGGGCTGCCGTCAGCTTGGCTTCAATCAGTTGTTGGATGGTCATAGGATCAGCTTCCAGAGTGAATGTCGGGCCATTCTATCGGCTGTCTAGGTGTGGAATAAGCCCCCGCAAAAGGAAAATCGCCTGCTATCCGTTCATTGGCACGCTCCGAACTGGTGAAATTCCTGCTCCTCGCTAGAATAGCGCCACTTTGCGTCGCCCCTGGCGCCTGTATCCATGAATCAAGCCGAGGTTGGACTCTTCCTATGCAAACCCTTCTCGACACTCCCCATTGCCAGCTCACGCTCTACCGCTATCCGCGCCAGAGTCAGGAGACACTGCAAGCCTGGGATGCGGCTGACGAATATCTGATCAACACTCTGGCGGAGTCCCCCCTCGAGCAGGCGGGCCACGTCATCATCATGAATGACGGTTTTGGCGCGCTTGCCGCCTATCTGCATCCGCACTCCCCCTGCTGTGTCACCGACTCCTACATCAGTGAGCGGGCTACCATGGCCAATTTGGCCGAAAATGGGCTGGATACGAGCGGGATTACCTTGCAGGATGCGCTGGCACCGCTGCCCGATGCTCCTGCGCTGGTGGTGATCAAGGTCTCCAAATATCAGGCTCTATTGGAGCAGCAACTGCTGGCATTGCGTGCGGTGGTGACACCGGCAACCCGCGTTATCGCTGCCGGCAAGGCGAAGGATATTCATACCTCCACCCTCAAGTTGTTCGAGAAGTATCTGGGGCCTACCCGTACCTCGTTGGCCTGGAAGAAGGCGCGTCTCATTCACTGCGAGCCGCAGGCAGAACGCCCCGCGCTGGCCAACCCCTTCCCGACTGTCTGGCCGTTGGAGGGAAGTGGCATGCTCATCCACAACCATGCCAACGTCTTCTCGCGCACCAGTCTCGATATCGGTGCCCGCTTTATGCTGGACAACCTGCCCATCCACAGTGCCCGCAAGGTGATCGATCTGGGCTGTGGCAACGGGGTGTTGGGGTTATCGCTGCTCGCCAAAGATAGCGAGGTGGAGGTGACCTTTATCGATGAATCCTATATGGCGGTCGCCTCGGCACAGCTCAACGTCGAGCACAATCTGCCCGATGCTCTGCCGCGTGCCCGCTTTATGGTCAATAACTGTCTCGACGGGGTGGCGGTAGGTTCGGCGGATCGGATCCTCTGCAACCCTCCTTTCCATCAGTTACAGGCGATCACCGATCATATCGCCTGGCAGATGTTCAGCGATGCGCACCGGGTGTTGCCTCAGGGGGGTGAACTCTGGATAGTAGGCAACCGTCATCTGGACTATCACAACAAACTCAAGCGCTTGTTTGCCAACGCACAAGTCGTTGCGTCGAACAGCAAATTCGTTATTTTGAAAGCCATCAAACGCTAAAGCCAAAGGAAACCATGATGAAAAAGTCACTCTTGCTGCTGGCCGCCCTGATGCTGGGCGGGTGTGCCACTCATTGGCCGGAGACAGCGCTGCTCAATCCGCAGGTGATCCCCGCCAACCAGCAATACTACTCTGGCAATCGCATCACCATGGAAGGGGTAGACAAGCGTGAGGCTGCCTACGTCTTCTCCATCAAACATAAAGAGAAAGCCCCCGTGCTGGTCAACAGCGAGCGTCCGCTCAATCTGCTGATGGCCGAACGGCTGGCTGAAGGACTGCGTAGTCAGGGTCTCGAAGTGGGCAACAGTGGCACCACCAACCTGACGCTGGTGATCTCCAACGCCGCAGTCAATGTGGAAGAGAAGACCTTTACCTATGTCACCAAGTCCCGCGTCAGTCTGCAGGTGATCGCCGATTTCCAGGGCAACCGTCTGACCAAGCAGTTCAACATGTCTTCCAGCAAGGAGAGCCCGAGCGAGCCAAGCATGGCCGATCTCGAGTCTACACTGAACCTGCAACTGGGTAGCGTGCTGCAGCAGATCATGGCCGATGAGGCGCTGCGCGGTTACCTTAAAGGTCAACCGAACGGCGCAGGTGTCTGATGATGAAAAAACTCTGGTTGCTGGCCATGTTGATCGCCCCGCTGGCGTTCGCGGGCCCGAAAGTGAGAATGGAGACCAACCACGGCAATATCGTGGTGGAGCTGGCGTCCAAGCAGGCGCCCCAGACGGTGAAAAACTTTTTGCGCTACGTGGCTGATGGCAGCTATGACGGCAGCATCTTCCACCGGGTGATCCAGGATTTTGTGGTGCAGGGGGGGGGGTATAACCAGCAGTTCCAGCAACTGCCAACTTATGAGCCGGTGGTCAACGAGTCGCGTGGCGGTCTGCCCAACAAGCGTGGCTCCATCGCCATGGCTCGCACCCAGGCGGTCGACAGCGCTACTCGCCAGTTCTACTTCAATCTGGTCGACAACAATAACCTCAACGCCGGTGGCTCTGCGGGTTATACCGTGTTCGGTCAGGTGGTTCAGGGGATGGAGGTGCTGGACAAACTGGCTCAGGTACAGACCGGTTACAGCCCCATTTTGCGTGCCAACGATGTGCCGACCAGCCCTGTCATCCTGAAGAAGGTAGTGTTGCTGGCGGAAACCCCGGCGGACAAGAAAGCCGGCAAGTAACCCATCGCCGGATGCGGTATGTCACAGTGATCCCGTCGCGCCACCATGCAAGGCTCATCCCGTTCGGGATGGGCCTTTTCTCTGGCCGGGCTTCTTGTGTCTATCTCCTTACCCGCCTTGGCTATCTGCCATCAACCTGCCAAAATGACGCACTTTTCCAAAGTCGTCAGGTAGTTGAATATGATCCGCACACCGAGTTGGCGGGAATCGCTCGCTGTTTATCTCGAAGCCCGAGTACTCATTCTCTTTGCCATGGGCTTTTCATCGGGTCTGCCGCTGTTGCTGGTATTTGGCACCCTCTCATTCTGGTTGCGCGAGGCCGATGTCAGCCTGACCGATATCGGTTACATGAGCTGGGTGGCGCTCGCCTACGGCTTTAAATGGATGTGGTCTCCGCTGGTGGATCGCATGCCATTACCACTGCTTTCGAGACTGCTGGGGCGTCGTCGTAGCTGGATGCTCTTCTCCCAACTGCTGATCGCTGGTGCGCTGGTCGGTATGGCACTTTGTGATCCCAAGAGCGGGTTGACTCATTTGGCCTTGTTCGCCCTGCTGGTGGCCTTTGCCTCGGCGACTCAGGATATCGTGATCGACGCCTATCGCATCGAATCCGCGCCCGAGCGACTGCAGGCTGCGATGGCGGCCTCCTACATGACTGGCTACCGGTTGGCGATGATCATCGCCGGTGCCGGCGCATTGGCGCTGGCAGCCTGGTTTGGCAGCAACAGCGGCTATGACTATCGTGGCTGGCAGATCACCTATCTGGTGATGGCCGGTCTGATGTCACTCGGGGTGATTACCACGCTGTTCTGCCATGAACCTGATATCGATCTGGCCGGTCAGGGCAGACAACAGGCAGAGCGCAAGGCACTGCTGCAGGAAAAGGGGTGGCCCGCCCCCTTGGCAAGTGCCGGAGCCTGGGGTTATGAGGCGGTCTGGAGTCCGTTTGCCGACTTCTTTCGCCGTTATGGTCGCTCGGCGCTGCTTATCCTGTTGCTTATCGCCTGTTACCGGATTGCGGATGTGGTGATGGGGGTGATGTCCAACAGCTTCTATGTGGATATGCAGTTCAGCAAGACCGAAGTCGCCACTATCACCAAGGTGTTTGGCGTTATCATGACGCTGGTGGGGGCGGCACTGGGGGGCGTGCTGGTGATGCGCTTTGGCACGCTGCGGATCCTGTTTCTCGGGGCGCTGCTCACCGCCAGCACCAATCTGCTGTTTGCCCTGCTCCATCAGGTTGGTCACAACCTGGAGCTGCTGACCCTGATCATTTCGCTCGATAACCTCAGCGCCGGCATCGCCACCGCAGCTTTTGTGACCTATCTCTCCAGCCTGACCAATGTGGCGTTTTCAGCGACGCAATACGCCCTGTTCAGCTCGGTGATGTTGCTGCTGCCCAAGTTGTTGGCCGGTTTTTCGGGGCAGGTGGTGGAGCAGATTGGCTACAGCGCCTTCTTTGTCGGCACCAGTTTGTTGGGCTTGCCCGTGTTGTTGTTGATTGTGCTGGTCGCCCGTAAAGGGGGTGAGTTGTTCTCAGTTGCTGACAAATAGCAAGCGTTTGCGTAGAATCGGGGGTGATTAGATTCACACTTCCGGATAAAGTTCCCGAGAAGTTGTTTCACCCCCAATTTTATTTGATTAGAATTCCTCTCGCTCCTTGTGGGCAGGCTACGGAAAACCTCAACTAACGCACAAGAGACCAATAAAATGGCCAAATTTACCAAGACTCTGATCGCTACCGGTCTGCTGGCTGCTGCCGCAACTCCAGCCTTTGCTGCTGACTACAGTGGTGATATCCACAAGAATGACTACAAGTGGATGCAGTTCAACGTCATGCACACCATCGACCAGCGCCCTTTCACTACCGGTGAAGAGGACTACAACGATACCTATTTTGAGATGGAGTTCGGTGGTCGCTCCGGCCTGTTTGACCTGTACGGTTACGTCGACGTATTCGATATTTTCGACTCCCGTCACAGCAATAAACACCATGGTCAGAACCTGTTCATGAAGTTTGCACCGCGTATGTCTCTGGATGCGCTGACAGGTAAAGATCTCTCCTTTGGTCCTGTGCAAGAGCTTTACATTGCCAACCTGAACAACGTTGGTGACAAGCAGATGGAAAACCAGCTGGGTCTGGGTGCCGATGTGATGGTTCCCTGGTTTGGCAAGGTTGGCATGAACCTGTATGCACGTCACGCCACCGAGAACCAGTTCTTCACCGAAGAAGAAGGTGAGTGGAACGGTTATCAGTTCTCCATGAACTGGTTCAAGCCTTTCTATACCTTCGGCAATGGCAGCTTTGTCTCCTACCAGGGTTATCTGGATTATCAATTCGGCCTGGATACCCATGACCGTGCTGACCGTACCAGCGACAACCTGGCCACCTTCCACGGTATCTACTGGCACTCCGATCGCTACGCGGTTGGTTATGGCCTGAAGTATTTCATGGATGCCTACGGTACCAAAGATGGCTCCAAAGCCTACGACGGTACCCCGTGGAAGAGCACCGGCTTCAGCCACTACTTCTCTGTTACCTACAAGTTCTAATAAAACTTGGGGAACAAAAAACCGGAGCATTTGCTCCGGTTTTTTTATGCTCGGACGATTAAAGAAGAGGAGAAGGGAGAGCCCTTCTCTCCCATCATCAGTCGCGGAAATTCTGAAACTGCATCGGTTGGCCCAGGTCGGCGCCACGGACCAGTGCCATGGTCTCTTGCAGATCGTCACGCTTCTTGCCGGTGACACGTACTTCATCACCCTGGATGGCGACCTGTACCTTGATCTTGGAGTCCTTGATCAGCTTGACCAGCTTCTTGGCGATCTCTTTCTCGATCCCCTGTTTGAACTTGACGGTCAGGTGGAAGCGTTTGCCGGAGTGAACGGAGTCACCCACTTCCATGGAGCTGTTTTCGATGTTGCGCTTGAGTAGGGCACCGCGCAGGATTTCGACCATCTGCTTGAGCTGGAAATCGGCATCGGCTTCCAGCTTTACCTCTTCTTTGTTCAACTCGAAGCTGGCTTCTACCCCACGAAAATCGAAACGGGTGGCCAGTTCACGATTGGCGTTGTCGACTGCGTTCAACACCTCGTTCATTTTGACTTCAGAGACAATATCGAATGACGGCATAGCCGAAGCTCCTCATGTTGCGTTATCGGGGGCCAAATCTACCAGAAATACGGCAAATTTGCTGATTTTGATGGGAGTGCTCTGCTAGAATCCCCTGCGCACAGGAAGGTTGGACCCGTTAGTGTCTGTTCGCGCTATTTTTCATTTATTCCCGGTAACAGGTTGAGAGGATTGCAACCCTTACCCTGACAGAGTCACATCATGCCAAGCGGATTAAAAAATTCCCGAAAACCCGTTATGCCACCTGTAGCGCCCAAGTGGACACTGCTCGGGTGCGGAGCTCTCGGCGGCGTTTTTGCCTCCCTGCTGACCCAGAGCGGTCAATCCACCCGAGTCTTGTTGCGTGAGCATCATCAATCTACCCTGCACCCCGGATTTGACTTTACTTCGTTGGAGGGGCAGGTACAGCTGCTCAATATCGAACGTGCATTTGCCGGCCAGCCGGGAAAAATCCAGCGTCTGTTGGTGATGACCAAGGCCAGTCAGGTGGTTGGCGCCCTGGCTCCACTGGTTGGCCATCTGGATGCTGGCGTGCCGATCGTACTGCTGCACAACGGGATGGGGATTGCCGAGAAGGTGGTCCAGATGTTCCCGCATAACCCGGTGATTGCCGGGGTGACCAGCCATGGTGCCATGAAAGCGGGCCATTTCGTGTTTCGTCATACCGGCAAGGGGGAAACCTGGTTGGGGCCATTTAACGAGGCGGCCAAGGCTCATGCATCACTGGCAGATGAGTTGGCGCAGGCATTGGGTCAGGCGGGTTGGGATGAGCAGATAGTGGCACGCCAGTGGCAAAAGCTGGCCATCAACTGTGCCATCAATCTCCTGACGGCCCTCTACAAGCTGAAAAATGGCGAGCTGGCTGGCCCCCGTTTTGCCGATGCCCTGCAGCAGATCTGCGTGGAGGTGGCGGATGTGATGTGCGCCGAAGGAGTTGCAACAACGGCAGAGGAGTTGCTGCGTCGGGTGATGACAGTGGTGGAACTGACCGCTGACAATTACTCCTCCATGCATCAGGATATGGAGCTGGGACGCGAGACCGAGATTGAGGCCATCACCGGCTTCCTGCTGGCCAAGGCTGCCCGGCATGGCATTGCCGTACCGGTCAATCAGGGTCTCTATCAGGCGATTAAAGAGAAGAGTCAGGCCGTCTGATCTTTTACATGGCAGAGCAAGCTGCAAGGAGGCGAACGTGAGTGTACTGGTGCTGGTGGCCCCCGGGTCGGAAGAGATAGAGACGGTCGCGATTGTCGATACCCTGGTGCGCGCCAGCATCGAGGTGGTGCTGGCCTCTTGTTGCCCAGCCGGATCGCGGCAGGTGAAGGCATCGCGCGGGGTGCAGCTGGTGGCTGATTGTCATATCGACGAGCTGACCCGTCGGGACTTTGAAGCCATCGTGGTACCCGGTGGTTTGCCCGGCAGCGAAGTGATCCGCGATACCCCGCTGGCCATCGAACGGCTCAAAGAGCAGGCCGCTCTTGGTCGCTGGCGCGCAGCCATCTGCGCCGCCCCTGTGGTGGTGTTGCAACATCACGCTCTGCTGGATGGTGCCATCGTCACCTGTCATCCCGGCTTTCAGTCCCGACTACCGACATCGCAACTGTCACATGAGCGGGTCGTCAGGGATGAGGCTCATCGCCTTATCACCAGCCAGGGGCCGGGCAGTGCCATCGAGTTTGCGCTTGAACTGGTTCGGGTGCTGCGTGGGGATGATGTGGCTACCGCCGTGGCTGGCCCTATGGTGCTGCCTTGAGCGCACTCTGTTGCTGAATCAAACTAGCCATGCTTTGAAAACCGGGCCCCGGTCATCTTGATCGGGGCCCGCTTGTTGTCTGCCGTTGTTGGCCACATCATATTGCCAAGCTTAGTAGTCGTATTGTGAACACTGTTTCTTGCTGTATTCCTCACGCCAGCGTGCCAGCTCTTCCTGAGTGCCCAGCGTGTCTCCTTTCTTGATGGCCTGTTCGAGTATCTCAATCCGGTCGTACAACCAGCGGCACTCCGCCGTCGGGTTGTTCTTGCCGATGCCGGTCAGCGGCAGCAAACAGAGTCCCAGCCAAAGATATTTCATCCCGAACGCTCCTTGTCATTGTGGTGGTGAGGGTCTCTTTAGAGTCTACCATTTTAGCCGTAACGAGAGAGATAGAGCTGTGGTTATCCTTGGGGTAAGATGATGCCATGTCTGTTTATTTATACAGTGGTATGCGCAAGATCATCCATATCGACATGGACTGCTTTTTTGCCGCGGTGGAGATGCGGGATAACCCCGCATTGCGGGAAGTTCCGCTTGCGATAGGGGGGGCCTCCGAGCGGCGCGGTGTCATCTCGACCTGCAACTATGTGGCGCGCCGGTTCGGGGTGCGCTCCGCCATGCCGAGCGCGCTGGCGAAAAAACTCTGCCCACCGCTGGTACTCATCCCGGGGCGAATGGTGGTGTACAAGGATATCTCCCGTCAGCTCAGGGCCATTTTCCTGCGCTATACCGATCAGGTTGAACCGCTGTCGCTGGATGAGGCTTACCTCGATGTGACCCATAGTCGCTGTTGTGGTGGCAGCGCCACCCTGATGGCGCAAGAGATCCGGCAAGCCATCGTCACCGAACTGGGATTGACCGCTTCGGCCGGGGTCGCCCCCAACAAGTTTCTCGCCAAGCTCGCCTCGGAGCAGCGCAAGCCTGATGGTCTGTTTGTCATTCGTCCCGACGAAGTGGCCGAATTTGTCTGTCAGCTGCCACTCGGCAAACTGCCCGGGGTGGGGCGCAAGACTGCCGAGCGGCTGGAGGCTCAGGGGCTCTACACCTGTGAGGATGCGCGGGCTTTGTCGGCACAAGAGCTGTGCAGCCGTTTTGGCAAGCTGGGGGAGATGCTGACGACCCGGATCTGGGGGCTGGATGAACAGCCGGTGCAGGCGCACCGGATCCGCAAAACCATCGGGGTGGAGACCACCCTGGCAAGCGATCTCTGTGACGAAGAGGCCTGTCTGAAGGTATTGCAGCAACTGCTGCCTGAGCTGGAACGGCGATTTCAGCTGGCGTGTCCTGCCGAGCAGGTGATGGGGCAGGGGATTAAGCTCAAGTTTGCCGACTTCCACCAGACCACCGTCTATCGCAGTCAGGGTGGCTATCAGCCAGCCTTGTTCGTTCCCCTGCTCAAAGAGGGGCTACAGCGGGCGCAAGGGCGTTCGGTTCGCCTGCTTGGATTGGTGGTGGGTTTGCCAAAAGAGGGTGAAGTTAATCAACTCTCGCTGGATTTGCTGTGAGAGAGTTAAGTTTTTGTTTATAAAGTCGATAATCTATCCATATCTGTATGACGTAGGAATATTGGCATGAGCGCTCTTTCTGTCCAGGGTCGGATTACCCTGATCGCCGGTTGCTGTCTGTTGGTGACAGCCGCCGCTCTGGTTGCCTCTTCGATTTACAACGCGAACAAGATGCAACAGCAGGTGCGGCAAGCCACCATGCACGAGGCGCAGCAGTCTGCCGAAAACTGGATGAAGGCGATGGGCTCGGAGCAGGCGGCCAAGGTGACCAGCTATCTCGATGAGGCCTATTTCCGCGCCAGTTTGCTGGCGGAGAGCGTGTTGTTCCAGCGCAAGAATGCGGCCGAGAACTTTGTCCATTCGGAGGCGCTGCGCAGCGCCGTCAATCAGCAACTGCACGATGCCGTTGCCTCATCGACCAATCTGCTTGGTGTCTATGCGGTGTTCGAGCCTGACCAACTGGATGGGGAAGACAGCAACTATCAGGGCTCCACGGCGCTGGGTTCCAACGACAAGGGGCGTTTTTCCAGTTACTGGGCCTATGACAACGGCAAGATAGAGCCGGAAGTGCAGAATGAGGATGTACTGGCCGATGAGAGCCCGACCGAGGCAGGTGGAATCGAAAACGAGTGGTATCGCTGCAGTATTCGCACCCGTGCCCTCTGCCTGCTGGAGCCCTATCTGGACGATGTGGGCGATAAACAGATATTGATGACCTCGGTGACGGTCCCGCTGCTGGAGCAGGAGACCTTGCTGGGGATGGTCGGGGTCGATATCTCGCTGGCCACTTTGCAGAGTTTGGTCAGCACCATGGACAAGGAGCTCTATGACGGCAAGGGCAGAATATTGCTGGTCAGTCACGAGGGGCGCGTGGCGGGAGCCGATGAGTTCGATGTGACCATGGGGCGTGGGCTGGATCAGAAGTATCAGGGGCTGGCCAGTGAGCTGAAAGGCTGGCTCAGTCAGGGTCAGGAGCTGACTCGCTGGAGCAGCGATGGCACCCTGTTGCAGACCTTTGTCCCGGTATCCATGCGTGGCACCGACCGTAAATGGGGCATCTACATTGAATTGCCACGGGCCGTAGTGCTGGCCTCGGCCCAGCAATTGCAAGATGAGCTGGCCAGTGAAGCCAATCGCAGCGTGGTCTCGCAGCTGTCGATCGGAGTGCTGATCTCGCTGGTTGCCCTGAGTTTTATCTGGTTGATGGCGCGCCAGATTGTGGCACCCATCCGCGCTGTAGTTGCCCGCCTCAAGGATATCGCCAGTGGTGAGGGGGATTTGACCCAGCGTATCGAGATCCAGCGGCAAGACGAGATCGGCGAGCTGGCCAAGTGGTTCAACAGCTTCCTCAACAAGTTGCAATCCACCATCAGTCAGGTGATTGATACCGTCTCCGGTACGCGCAACAGTGCCGAGCGAGCCGCGCAAGTGGCCGAGCGCACCAGCAGTGGCATGCAGGCCCAGTATCAGGAGATCGATCTGGTGGCGACGGCATTTGAGGAGCTGAGCGCCACCGCGTTGCAGGTCTCCGGTAATGCCGGCTCGGCGGTGGCGGCTGCCAACACCACTGATGCCGCGGCGCAAGAGGGCAAATATGTCGTTGCCGACACCCAGGAGGCGATGCGCAAGCTGATGACCATTATCAACGATGCCCAGCCGGTGGTGGAGCGGCTCTCCGCCAACAGCGACAACATCAATGACATTCTTATCGTGATCCAGGGAATTGCCGAGCAGACCAACTTGCTGGCGCTGAATGCGGCTATTGAAGCGGCGCGGGCCGGTGAGCAGGGCCGTGGCTTTGCCGTGGTGGCCGATGAGGTGCGCAATCTGGCGGGTCGTACCCAGAATGCCATCGTCGAGATCCAGACCCTGATCAGCCAACTGCAATCCGGTACCGGCGCCGTGGTCAAGGCGATCCGCGATGGTCATGGACAGGCTGACGAGACGCTTGCCAAGGTGGATCTCTCGGTGCAGGTGCTGGAGCAGATTATCCAGTCGGTCTCCACCATCCATCAGATGAACGAGCAGATTGCCCGAGCGGCGCAGGAGCAGAGCCGGGTGGCGGACGAGATCAACCGCAACGTCAGCAACATTCGCGATGTGAGCCACACCATTCGGGCCGAGGCGGCGACCTCCGCCGAAAATGGTCGCGAGCTCTCTGCGCTGGCGGATAAACAGCAGCAGCTGGTGGGGCAGTTCAAGGTATAGAAGGGATGAAAAAAGGCGCCATCCAGCTGGAGGCGCCAAACACATTCAGATGACAGACTGGGTCAAACCGGTGAGATTTGAGCCCCTCTTCCCGCAGAGGAAGAAACACAACACCACAATCACAGTCGAAAGACTCACTAAAAACACATGTAAACCAACACGTAGTAGAAAATGTGAGCCATATGACGACTGATTGCTGGGCGAATTATGTTTATTCACTGGTCGACCCGCAACCGACAAATTATAATGCGCCCCATTAGAAAAACTCATCGTCGGCTGGTGTCATGTCTCGTCGTTTACCCCCGCTCAATGCCCTCAAGGCCTTTGAAGCAGCGGCTCGTCACTTAAGCTTTACCCGCGCAGCAGAAGAGTTGTTTGTGACTCAGGCTGCCATCAGTCACCAGATCAAGGCGCTGGAGGAGTATCTTGGCATCAAGTTGTTCCGCCGCAAAAACCGTTCCTTGTTGCTGACCGAAGAGGGGCAGGGCTATTTTCTGGATATCAAGGACATCTTTGCCTCCATCTCGGAAGCGACCGACAAGCTGCTGGCCCGCAGTGCCAAGGGGGCGTTGACTGTCAGTTTGCAGCCGAGTTTCGCCATCCAGTGGCTGGTGCCGCGGCTGGTCAAGTTCAGCGAGCGCCACCCCGATATCGATGTGCGGATCAAGGCGGTCGATCTCGACGAAGGGTCGTTGACCGACGATGTAGATGTGGCCATCTATTACGGGCGCGGCAACTGGCCGGGTCTGCGCTCGGACAAGCTGCATACCGAGTACCTGATCCCGGTCTGCTCCCCCTTGCTGCTGACCGGGCCCAAACCGCTGCGTACGCCGCAAGATTTGACTCTTCATACCCTGCTGCACGATACCTCCCGCCGCGACTGGAAGGCCTGGTTCCGCCAGCTCGATATCGATGCCCCCAACGTCAATCAGGGGCCCATCTTCAGCCACTCCACCATGGTGATCCAGGCGGCGATCCACGGCCAGGGGGTGGCGCTTGGCCACAGCGTGCTGGCTCAGCCCGAGATTGAGGCTGGTCGCCTTATCTGCCCGTTCGAGCAGGTGCTGGTGAGCAAAAATGCTTTCTATCTGGTGTGCCAGGAGCAACAGTCGGATCAGGGCAAGATCGTTGCCTTCCGCGACTGGATGCTGGAGCTGGTGGAGCAGGAAGAGGCGCGTCGCAGGGCAAGGCTCGCCGATGCCTGATGTGATCCGCGAGGGGGCAATTGATGCCCCCGTTCGCATTTTGCTGGCCCACGGGGCAGGTGCAGGGATGGATCATGCCTTTCTTACCGAGTTGTCACGCCTGCTGGCTGGCCCCGACAGCGAAGTGGTGCGCTTCAACTTTCCCTACATGACCAGGCGAGCCCAGGATGGCAAGCGCCGCCCACCTGACAGGGTGCCTGTGCTGCTCGCCCATTGGCGCGACATGATCCGCGAGTTTGCCCATCCACGGCTGTTTCTGGCGGGCAAGTCGATGGGCGGGCGGATGGCGGCGGAACTGTATCGTGAAGGCGAGGGTGAGATGAATGCTGCAGGATTGCTCATTCTCGGGTATCCTTTCCACCCTCCGGCCAAGCCCGACAGCTGGCGAGGCGAGGTACTCAAGCATATTGCAGTGCCAACTCTGCTGTTGCAGGGGGAGCGCGATACCTTCGGTAGTCGCGCCGAACTGGCCGATTTCCCCTTCTCACCCGCCGTATCGGTCCATTGGTTGACCGATGGTGATCATGGTTTCAAACCGCGAAAAGCCAGTGGCGTGAGTGAGCAGGAGAATATGCAGCATGCAGCTGCGGCCATCAGCCATTTTGTGGCCCGGCATGGATAGCACGATAGGGTTGGTTTTATTGCCAGCCGTGATGAGAGAGGGATTGTGAGGATGCAGATCCATCGACATTGGCTGATACTGGCCGGTCTCTTCGGGTTGACGGCCACCATGCTGGGGGCTTATGGCGCCCATGGATTGGCGGCGACCGGCATTACACCCGAGCGTCTGGCGGCATTCAATACCGCCGTGCAATATCAGTTTTTTCACGCATTGGCCCTGCTGGTTCTGGGCTGGTGTGGTGTGCGTAGCAAGGTGATCCAGCTGGCTGGCACCGCTTTTGTGCTGGGGATCATCGGATTCTCCGGCAGTATTTACGCCATGGTGCTGCTTGGCAGCAAGGGGCTGGGGTTGATTACTCCGGCCGGTGGCCTCTGTTTTATGTTGGGATGGGCGGCCCTGATCTGGGCTGGCTGTCGTCTTGGAGGAAAAAATGAATAATCTGCTGCTTTATTGCCGCCCCGGTTTTGAGAAAGAGGCGGCTGCAGAGATCACCGAGCGTGCCGGTAACATGCAGTGCTACGGTTTCGCCCGGGTCAAGGACGACAGCGGTTATGTGATCTTCGAACTGTATGACGAGGAGCAGGCGGACCTGCTGGCTCGCAAGCTGCCATTCCGGGAGCTCATCTTCATCCGCCAGATGCTGGTGGTCACCCATGAGCTGAAGGATCTGGATGTCGCGGACAGGATCTCCCCCATCCTTGAGGCGGTGAGTGACTACACCATTTGCGGTGATCTGCGGGTCGAAACCGCGGATACCAACGAAGCGAAAGAGCTGTCGGCCTTCTGCCGCAAGTTCACCGTGCCGCTGCGTCAGGCGCTGCGCAGCAACGAGATCCTGACCAAGAAGGAGACGCCAAACCGTCCGGTGTTCCACGCCTTCTTCATGGCCAATGATCACGTGTTGCTGGGCTACTCCTATTCGTTCAACAACTCCGGATTCCACATGGGGATCCCGCGCCTGCGCTTCCCGGCCGATGCGCCGAGCCGCTCCAGCCTCAAGCTGGAGGAGGCGTTTTACGTGTTCGTGCCGCGGGAAGAGTGGGATGTGCGTCTCTGCTCAGGCATGAAGGCGGTGGATCTGGGCGCCTGCCCGGGTGGCTGGACCTATCAGCTGGTGCGTCGTGGCATGATGGTGACGGCGGTCGACAACGGCATGATGGCCCAATCCCTGATGGATACCGGTCAGGTCAAGCATATCCGGGATGACGGTTTCGTCTGGCGTCCGAGCAAGAAGAACACCTACTGGCTGGTGTGCGACATGGTCGATAAACCGGCGCGGGTCGTTCACATGATTGCGGACTGGTTCCGTGAGGGTGACTGCCAGGAGGCGATGTTCAACCTCAAGTTGCCGATGAAGAAGCGTTATGCGGAATCGGTACACAACATCGAAGTGCTGCGCGAGATGCTCAAGGAGATCGACAACGCGTTCGTGATCCAGGCCAAGCAGCTCTATCACGATCGAGAAGAGATCACCGTGCATGTTTACAACAAGTACTGGGTCTCCAAACTCGAGCCCAAGGCGTGATGTAGCCGTTCAGCCCGTACGATAAATACCAAGACCGACAGGGAACCCTGCCGGTCTTTTGCTATTCAGGGCTCGAAAAATCAGAAACGGTAATCGAGGCGCAGGGAAGATTCGTCGTCGGTCACCTTGATCTCTATCTGCAGCGGGATGGTTTTGTCGACCGGATTGAATTGCATCTTTATCCCGTCTCCTCTCAGCCTGAGGGCGGTGTTCATTCCGCCAGCCTTAAACTTGACCTTGGGTCTGAAGCGTTCGACCGACAGACTGACGCTCTTTTCCGGGGTCAGATTGAGCTGCGGGTAGGAGGTGATCTTTTGATTACCAAAGTTGTCGGTGGAGACTTCAATACCAAACGACAGGGGTTTGGGCGCTTTTAGCAGGTCGTTGGTATTCAGGCTCGAGCGCCATACCTCGGTGGCAGTCCGTTTTTCCTGCTGTGGCAGTTTGGCAGTGTGGGTCTGTTGATCCTGCTCGAAAGCACTTGCAGTACCACACACCAGCATCAGACCCGAAACCAGATAGCACCCGTATCCCTTCATGAAAAACACTCCCTGTTCTTCTTCTCTATTGAACATAGTTGCTGTTCGGGGAGTGGCAAAGGATTCGGAAATATAAAAAAGGGAGCCGAAGCTCCCTTTTAAAATCAATGAATTAACTCACAGGCGATCGATGATGGCCTGGGTGAATTCGCTGGTGGAAGCCGTGCCACCCAGATCGCGGGTGACCCGATCACCGGATTCGATGGTGGCTCGTACCGCCTCGCGGATCCGCTCTGCTTTATCCTGCATGCCGAGGTACTCCAGCATCTGGATGGAGGCTAGGATCACCGAGGTCGGGTTGGCGATATTCTTGCCTGCGATATCCGGTGCCGAGCCATGCACCGCTTCGAAGATGGCGGCGCCATCGCCGATGTTGGCACCCGGCGCCATGCCAAGGCCGCCGACCAGACCGGCGCAGAGATCCGAGAGAATGTCGCCGAACAGGTTGGTGGTGACCATGACATCGAAACGCTCCGGGTACATCACCAGATTCATGCAGGCGGCATCGACGATCATCTCTTCGCTCTGGATATCCGGATAGTGGCTGGCGATTTCACGGGCTACTTCGAGGAACAGGCCGGAGGTCGACTTGAGGATGTTCGCCTTGTGGATGATGGTGACCTTCTTGCGCCCTTCCTGACGAGCCAGCTCGAAGGCGAACTTGACTATACGCTCGGCCCCTTCGCGGGTGATGATGCTCATCGCCTCGGCGCTCTTGTTGTCATCACTGCGCTTTTGCCCAGCGCCCGAGTACATGCCTTCGGTGTTTTCACGCACAGTGATGATGTCGATGTTGTCGTAACGGCTTCTGGTGCCCTTGAAGGAGATGACCGGGCGCACGTTGGCGTAGAGGTTGAACTTCTTGCGCAGGGAGACGTTGATGGAGGTAAAACCGCCGCCGACCGGTGTGGTCAATGGTCCTTTCAGGCTCACCTTGTTCTTCTCAATCAGATCCAGGGTCGCCTGGGGCAGCAGCTCGCCATGCTTTTCGAGGGCAACCAGACCCGCATCAGCGTATTCGTACTCAAAGTCACAGCCCGCATGGGTCAGGATCTGGATGGCTGATTCAATGATGCTGGGGCCGATGCCGTCGCCGGGGATCACGGTAATTTTTCTTTTGGACATGAGAGGGTTCCACTTCCAGGGTATAGGGGAGGATGGGGCTGCTTTATAGCATTTACTCAGCAAACCAACCACATTCCTTTACATTCTACTCACTTTCATCAACAGCGAGGGTGAGTCTCGTCATGGTTCGCGCCCTTGCCCGCATTTTTGTTCGGCCATTTAGTCCGGCTGGGGCGGGTAGCGGATGTCCCGCAGGTTGAATCCCAGCGGAATATCCCGCTGCAAGCGCACCAGCCGCTGGGCCAGCAGGGCCTCATCCTGATGCTGGCGCAGCTTGAGCAGTGGCTTGGCGGCATCCTCTTGCTGGCAGGCTTCGAGCATGGCTGCCAGGTTGCCATATTGCTGCAACAGCTGGGTGGCGGTCTTGGGGCCGATCCCCGGAACCCCCTTGATATTGGAACCGCTGATACCGGTCAGGGCCCAGAAGTCGACCAGCTGATTAGGCGCTACCCCATATTGCTGCTGGACGAAGGCGGCATCCAGCCAGCGTTTGTTGAAGTAGTCGCGCACCCGGATCTGCGGGCAGATCAGTTGGCAGAACCCCTTGTCGGTGGAGATGATGGTCGCCTGATGGCCATGGCTGGCGATGCCGCTGGCGAGGGTGGCGATAAGGTCATCCGCTTCATCGGTCTCGGAGAGCAGAGCGTCGACCCCGCACTCCCAAAAGGCATCCTGCAGGGGCGCCAACCCCTCACGCAGTTCAGGGGGCATGGGGGTTCGCCCCTCCTTGTAGGCCGGATAGACCTCCTTGCGCCAGCTGTGCACCTCGCCATCAAACACGGCAATGACATGGGTTGGCTCGCTATTGGCCAGCAGCTTGCGGCAGGTATTGATAAGGTTGGCGCGGGTTGCAACCAGCGCCTGGGCAGGGGTCAGTGCCTGCTGGGCCTGTACCGCGTGCAGACGGCGAATGAGGTTGAGAGCATCGATGATGAGCAGGTGTGGCCGGATAGTTGACATGGGGCACTCTTGGCGGTCGGGACGCCCCATTGTAACAAACCGCTCGCCTTATGGGGGATTGATGGCGGTCGGGAAGGCATAGCGCCAATAAAGAGGGGCGCCGATGCGCCCCTCTGTCGATGATGTATCTGTACCCTAGCGGACGATTTCGTAGCAAGGCACATACTGACTGCCCGGCAGCTTCATCCGCTGCTGCTTGACGAAGCTCTCCAGCAGCTTGTCCATCAGGTGCATCAGCTCCTTGTCGCCGTGCAGCTTGAAGGGGCCCTTCTTCTCGATGGCGCGAATGCCCCCTTCCTTGACGTTGCCGGCGACGATGCCGGAGAAGGCACGACGCAGGTTGGCGGCCAGCAACTGGGGCGGCTGGTTGCGGTGCAGATCCAGACTGGCCATGCTGGCGTGATCCGGTTCGAAGGGGAGCTGGAACTCCGGCTCAATTTTGAGGGACCAGTTGAAGGAGTAGGCATCACCGACCGATTTGCGGTATTCGCGGATTTTCGGCATCGCCTCCTTCATCACTCGGGCCACTTCCGGTGCATCGCCAACAATGATCCGGTAGAGCTTGGTCGCCGGTTCACCGAGGGTCGCCTTGATGAAGTCGTCGATGGCTCGGAAGTAGTCGGCACTCTCTTTCGGGCCGGTCAGGATGATGGGCATGGGTTGTCGTTCGTTGGCCGGATGCATCATGATGCCGAGCAGATAGAGCAGCTCTTCGGCGGTGCCGACCCCGCCCGGGAAGATGATGATGCCATGGCCCAGACGCACGAATGCTTCCAGCCGTTTCTCGATATCCGGCAGGATCACCAGCTCGTTGACGATGGGGTTGGGCGGCTCGGCCGCAATGATGGAGGGCTCTGTGAGGCCGATGTAGCGCCCGTTGCGCACCCGCTGTTTGGCATGGCCGACGGCGGCCCCCTTCATCGGGCCCTCCATGGCTCCCGGGCCGCAACCGGTACAGATGTTCAGCTCACGCAAGCCCAGCTCGCTGCCCACGGCGCGGGTGTACTGGTACTCGATCTCGTTGATGGAGTGGCCACCCCAGCAGACGATCAGGTTGGGATCGGCGCCAGGCAGGATCACCTTGGCGTTGCGCAGGATGGCGAACACCACGTTGGAGATATGAGTCGAATTGGTGAGGTTGACCAGTCGGTTCGATTCAAGCTGGTTGGAGACATAGAGAATGTCGCGCAGCACCGAGAAGAGGTGCTCCTGAATACCACGAATGATCTCGCCATCGACGAACGCGTGCTCGGGGGCGTTGAACAGTTCCAGCTTGACCCCGCGCTCGCGCCGGATCACATGAATGTCGAATGATTTGAAGCGCTCCAGGATCTCCTTGGAGCTGTCGGTATGGCTGCCGGAATTGAGCACCGCCAGCGAGCAGTTGCGAAACAGTTGATAGATATCGCTGGAGGCAGTCTGCTTGAGGCGATCCACCTCAAGCTGTGACAGCAAATCCATGCTGCCGACGGGATTGATGTGCGTAATCATAGGTTCCCCTTTACTCACTTGTTATCGTTGTGTTTTTTCCCTGGGGAGAAAAGGGATGCCATGTTGCATCCCCTGAGTTTGATAGTAGTGGCAACGGAGGGGGGAGGGAAATAGGGCGACGACTGTTCGCTGTTTTTTTAGTCACCACTCAGGCCAGTGTCACTTGATCCCGACCTGCGTTCTTGGAGTGGTAGAGCGCTCTGTCCGCCCGTTCGAACACATCGGAGGGGTTGTCACCATCCTTGAACAGGGTTGCGCCGATGGAGATGGTGATCTCCACCTTGGCATCGCGAAAACGGAACGGGATGCTCTTGATGGTCTGGCGCAGGGTTTCCAGCGGCTTCTGGAACTTGTCCGGGTTGATATTGGGCAGCAGCACCACGAACTCTTCGCCGCCGAAACGGGCGATGAAGTCAGTGTCACGCAGGGCGCTCTGCAGCGCTTTGGCAACAACCTTCAACGCCTTGTCACCGGCCATGTGGCCATAATTGTCATTGATGTTCTTGAAGTGATCGATGTCGATGATCGCCATGCAGAGCGGAGTGCGGTAGCGAAGCCAGCGTTTGAACTCCTGCTCCAGCCGCTCGTCGAGGGCGGCCCGGTTGTGTACCTGAGTCAGGCTGTCGAGGAACAGCTTGTGCTTCTGAATGGTCAGCCGCTTCTTGTATTCTGCGGTCTCATCCTTCATCAAGCGCAGCTTGGACTCCATGGTGGAGAGGCGGGTGAGCAGGTGACGCTCCCGTGCTGCGGTACTTTCCCGTTCTTGCAGCAGCAGATTGATGGCGCCCATATGGCCGGAGATGGCACGCTTGAGCGCATCGATGGAGTTATGGCTGGCCAGGGAGTGGTCGATCGCCTGCAGTTCGCAGACCAGAGCTTCGCGGGTTTCACGGGTTTCATTTTGTAGCGCACGCCCCTCATCGAGGGATTCGGTAAAGCCGACATGCACTGCTGACAGGCTCTCGTTGAGGGAGCTGAGAAAGGCGCGGGAGGCTTTGCGCTCCTCGCGGGTGCCTTCGATGATAAGTTCGATGACCTGCATACAGGTCTCTGCCAGCATGGCAGGATTGATGCCGATCAGCAGTTGACGGCGGATATCCCCGAGGCTCTCGCCAATTGAACCGGCGAAATCAAGTTCGGTGATCAGCCGCTGCAGTTCGTCTGCGATACGCGCATGATCTTTGAGGTCAAACGGCTCAACATCAGGTTGGGGTTCACAACCGGGCTCGCTCTCTTGCTGTTGGGGCGCTGAAGAGCCGGACAGTGGCTGGCTTGGCAGCAGCTGGATCTTGATCGCCTGCTGATAGAATTCAAGCAGGCGGATCACCTTCTTTTGATGATCGGCAATACCATAGCCGGCGGGGCTTTTCAGAAATTCCTTGAGGGATTTTCGGGCCTCTTCCGGGAAGCCCTTGATGGTTTTTAGCTGTTTTGAGCCAAGATCAATGGCTGCCTGGGTCAGGGTGAGCGACTCTTCCAGTGCATTGCTGTGCTGCTGCAGCAACTTCTCGATGGCAAGTAGCTCTGCATCCAGCGAGGTGAATGCGGGATTGCTATCCAGTCTCTGCTTGAGCTTGGCGAAGCGATTGTCCAGCTCACGATCGAAGCCGCGGCAAGAGAGCATCAGCTTGTTGATAAACTGGATGCCACGAGCTCGCTCTGCATCGGAAAAGGAGAGAACGCCGTCGAGCTCCAGCTGTTTTTGCTGGAGGGATTCCCTGAGCCTGGCCAATTGTCCTGCTACGGCAGCGATGTCATTCATTATCAGGTCGCCCTGTTGTCATTATTGTTTTTGGTGTTGGATAGCAACAGTGGCCGAACCCGAGGTTGAGTGTCGTCTGTTATCTATTATTTGCCGGCTGGCCTTCAGCCGCTTGCATCCTTGCGAGGCTGGGCCAGTTAACCCATTGCTTTTCATGAGAAGAATTGACTTTTACCAGCCCCTTGTCAATTGCCATCAAGCCGCATTGCCACACATCCCCATTAAAAAATGCAGCCTGCTGGCAATCGATGGCGGCGAGCTCCAACCAGGCGTTTTGCCGGTATTTTTCACTGAGCTGAATGGCTCCCGAAAGGGCGAGATAGCAGAGGTCGAACAGGCCATTGTGATCGAGCGCGGTCGCCGCCTTGGGCAGGAAGGGGTGGCTGACAATCCCCAGGCTTATCTGGCGATCAAGCTCGTATTGGCAAGGGAAGGCGGCGATTGCGGTTAGCAGGTCTCCCGCAAGTTGATGCAGGTTGGTCACGTGGCGCTGTGGCACCACATACAGCATGTGCCCTTCCCGCAAGTCATAGATACGGCCATCTTGCGGGGTCAGGGTATCCATATAGATGCCGAACGCCTGCTCGATTTCACGGCTGACCTGATAGCCGTGGCGCTCGAGGGTGTTGACCATAAAGGGCACCCTGAACAACAGGTAGTGCAGCTTGTCATCGAATTCGCTGTGCTCTTCGCTCAGATACCAGCGCTCCGATTTCAGCTGGCGTTTTGCCATCTCTCGTGGCCAGCGATTCATCAGCCGCTGCCAGTTGGCAAGTCCGGAACGGGGTTCGATCAGCAGGGCCTCGCCAGTGCGTTTCAGTTGCAGACGGGCGGTACGCAATTTGAGCCAGAGGGTGAAGAAGAGGTAGATGAAGAGCGCCAGCAGCAGGCTGGTGGTAATGCTCGACCAGAGATAGCGCTCCTGCTGGTGCTGGCTGTTGTTAAGCTGCTGCTCCAGCTCCTTGATGTGTTGTACCCGTTCAACCTGGACATAGTTGTCGCGGATCGCAGCCTGCTCCTGATCAATTTCCTGCTGGCGAACCTCTTCTCCCAAACGATGGAAGCGCTTGTAGCTGTCGAGGGCCTGGTGCAGGTATCCCTTCTGCTCATACGCAAGTGACAACAGGCGGAATACTTCGTACTGGCGGCGAGTGTCGCCTACCTGATTGGCCAGTGCCCGGGCATTTTCCAGCTGCAGGATGGCGATGGCCGCCTCCTGCTTCTTCAGATAGAGCTCGCCGAGCAACAGCAGGGTATCGATCAGCGGCTCTTTGGCATCGCCCAACTCGTGGGACTGCCGGGCTGCATTGAGGTAGTTGCCGGCCAGCGAGAGGTTACCGCTTTGCAGATAGGTTTTGCCAATCTCGTACTTGAGCAGAGAGGCCTGCGGCCGACTGCTTCCCTCATCGAGCAAATCCAGCGCATTGAAGAAGTAGACCAGCGCCATATTGAGGTCGCCCTGATCACGGTTGAGTCGGGCCAGCACGATAAGTGAGTCGCATAGCAGTGACGGATTGCCGATGGAGTGAAAATAGTTGGCCGCTTCATTGGCATATTGCAGCGCTTTCTGGGGCTCCTGCTCTTGCTGATAGAGTTTGACTATCTGGTTGGAGAGCAAGCCGAGAAAGAGCGGGTCGTTGAGATTCTTGGCCTGCTGCTGGGCATCGATATATTCACCCAATGCCAGCTGGGGTTGTTGCAGCACACGATAAAGGTCGCCGCTGATGGCGCTGACCCAGGCGCTGGCAAGAGGATTGGCGGCTTTGGCAGCCCAGATCCTTGCATCCGCCAGATGGGTCTTGGCGTCTTCAAGATGCTGATTTTCAATCTCGTAGCTGGTGCGTTGCAGGCGGCTATAGATCTGTAACTGGCTCTGTTTGAGGTCGGGACGGGCCAGCTGTTCGTCCAATTGTTCCAGCAGGATACGGCTGTTGTTCTGGCCATCTTGCCTTAGCCCCTGGCTACGGATTTTGAGATAGAGGGCGTGGGCCTTGAGTTCGGGTTGGCGCTCTCTCTCCGCCAGCTCCATCGCCTTGTCGAGGGTTTGCTGGGTAGCTTGATATTGGCCAAGCTGGATTCGGCACTCCCCTTCAAGCAGGTGTGCTCCGATGGTTTGCGAAACGGTGCTGTAGCTGAGCAGAGGCTCGCGATAGCCGAACTCCTGACGATTACTGATGATTTGCTGGGGATTATTGGCCGCACGCGTCAGAAAGGCGGAGGTGATCTGAACACATCTGGCAGGGTCGGTCAGCACCAGTGATTGGGCCTGTTGCAGATCCAGGGATAGTTGCTCCTTGTCCAGATCCAGATTTGGAGCGGACAGAGAAGACATCATCATAGCCAGAAAAAACAGTTGATTCATTGGATTAAGGACGGCGCAGAGGTGTTGGCATGTTATCCAAGCCCACCCCTGCGAGTCCAGCGTTTACTGATGGTGTGCTCAGGCTCCTTTGTAGCCGGATGCATCAAGGCGCCAGCAGGGTTGAGATAGCAGGGCGCTGTGGTGTGATACCGGGAAGCCCTTTATCAACGTCTGCTCTTATTGACGGATCAGACGCAGGTTGGTTGGCACGGCTTCGAAATCGGAGCGGAACGGGTTGATGTCGAGGCCGCCGCGGCGGGTATAGCGTGCATAGACGGTCAACTGCTCAGGCTGGCAATAGTGCTTGAGGTCGATAAAGATCCGCTCGATGCACTGCTCGTGGAACTCGTTGTGTTGGCGGAACGAGATGAGGTAGCGCAGCAGCTTCTCCCGATCGAGTTTCGGCCCCTTGTAGCGGATTACCACGGAGCCCCAGTCGGGCTGGCTGGTGACCAGGCAGTTGGATTTGAGCAGGTGGCTGTGCAGAGTCTCCTCGACCTGCTCGCTGCCGACCGCCCCTTGCAGCAGGGACGCATCAAACTCGTAATTGTCTACCTCGATATCCTGCTCATCAATGCACTCGCCGGGCAGCAGGGCAATCTGGTGCGGCGCCTTGTCGAGGGGGAACAGGGTCACCTTGACGGTCTCACCGGCACAGGCACTCAGATCCTTGGTCAGCATGGCGGCGACTGCCTCGATAGAGTCGCAACGGGTCTGGTTGAAGGAGTTGAGGTAGAGCTTGAAGGATTTGGATTCGATCAGGTTCGCACTGGTGGCCGGAATGGCCACTTCACCCACCGCCACCATCGGCTTGCCCTTGGCATTGAGCCAGGAGAGCTCATAGAGGGTCCAGACATCGCAACCGCTAAAGGGCAGGTCATCGCCCAGCTGGAGATCATCCCGGTTCAGGCTACGTGGAACTGGCTGCAGCAGGGAGGGGGTGTACTGGCTGATGTAATCGGATTGCTGGCCTAGGCTCAGGCCGGTCAGGGCGCTGGCCCCGGCGTATCTATCTTGTTTGCTCACAGGGTTGCTCACGTAATGTGCTCATGATGAGTGGAATGAAACGGGCCATTGCAGGGCCGGATGGTTGCAGCCGTTTGGCTTGGGCGTCAGCCTCTCTGTATCCCAGGTTTTGTTTCCCGGGTCGCAAGGTCGGCTGGCAACCTTGTCTGTTACCGGGTTTGGTGGTGCAATAGCGGACTTTGCCAGCAATTGTGGGGATTTTCGATGTCGGATCAAGTTTTGTCTGCCCTGGAGCACTTTTTTGCCCGCTGGCAACGGGATGGCGAGGCCAGACGAGGCCTGCCCCTGTGCGAGTGGGAGGCGGACTGGCTTTCCCCCTGCCAGCTTGGTGAGCCCGCCGATGGTCGGGTGGCCTGGCGTCCTCACCATCGCTCCGAGCCCGCCGACTTTACAGCCATGGCCGATGCCCTCGAGCTGACGATTCATCCCAGCGCCATTGCCCTGTTCGGGCACTGCTTCAGCCGCCCCATCCCCTGCCTTTTCAAGGGGCTGCGCCTTGAATTGCTCCTGCCGTGGAACGACGTGGATCTCGACCTGCTCAAGGAGAACCTCATCGGCCACTTGCTGATGCTGCGCAAGCTAAAACGAACCCCCTCCATCTTTATTGCCACCACCCGCAACGAGATGACGCTCATCTCGCTGGATAACGAGAGTGGTCAGGTGTGGCTGGAGTGGCTCGATTCCGGCCGCCGTCTGACGCTGGCGCCCTCTTTGCCGGCGTTTCTGGAGCGGCTGGAGACGTTGCCGCAATAGCACCTGCTCGAGCCAAGGTTACCCATCGGAACGAAAAGAGCCTTGCCATGCGGCAAGGCTCTTTTTTATGGCATCGCGTACAGGGAACGCGCTTAATCCTTGAAATCCCAGGAGAGGTTGGAGACCAGACGGCAGCTGTCGCACTTGAAGTCGAAGATCTCGTGCAGCGGCTCTGTCAGCGCCCACTCACCGCCACAGCTGGGGCAGGGGCGCGCCTTCTCCTCGGCGGCGCTCAGCCCGCCCACCCGATAGAGGTAGTAGTAGGTGGGGATGCCGCTCAGCACTTCCAGCCGTTTGGCCAGATCGCTGCCGCGCCGGTAGAGGCGGCTGCCCACTTCGCCGATTTCGTGCAGCGCCGCATGTTCGGCGATGGAGCCGTTCATCTGCAACTGATCGCACGCCTCCCAATCCTCCTGCCACTTGATGATCTGTTTCTGATCGCCGTTGGCGACTGCGGGCAGTTGGTAGAGCGGAATGGGGGCGAAGTGGTCGCCACAGCGCAGCGGCGAGCAGGTATGCAGGAAGCTGGTATAGAGCATCATCCAGCTCGGCCGCTCGCCCTGCTGGCCGCAAGGATCTGTGCTGTCGGAGAGCAGATCCGCCCCCTGCAGCTGGAGTTTGGGCGCTAGCAACCCCGCCTGATTGAGCTGCTGTTCGGCCAGTTTGACCTGCTCGCTCTGGTTGTCGGGGTGCAGGCTATCCTGCTCCGGGCAGACCACCCGACTGACGAAATAGCCTTCATGCATGCTGGTGGGGAACTCCCGCCCGAGGATCTGGCCCTGATAACGCAGCATGTCGAGGTAGTTGACGATAGCACGCTCGGCGTCGCCAAGGGAGGTATCGCGGTAACACTCAAAGCAGAGTTCGACGATATACATGGTTCAGCCTTGCCCCTGCTGAAGGAGCAGGTCGGTCAGGCGATCCACCTTCTGTTCGATGCGTGCGAGCTGTTCGGCGAGTTGCTGCAGGGTGAGCGCCGGCGCTGGCTGGGGGGCTGCCTCTTGCAGGATCTCGCTCTCGGCGGTCGCGACGGGCTGCTGCTTCCACTGGCTCAGCACTTTCAGCAGCTCGGCCATCGGCACAGGCTGGGTGAGGCGGGCCTTGATCATGGCGGTGGTGGGTGTCAGGCCCTTGGTGGCCAGCTCGTTGGCAATTCGGATGATCTCGTGGGCGGACATAAGCATGCTCTGGGTGAGAAGGGGGGATCGATATCGGTGCGGGATCTTAACCAAAGCCAGCAGGGGAGGAAAGGGGCGGGCGGCTTAGCGGGGCTGGCGCAGCATCATATCGAGCTGGTCGATCGCCTCGCACCAGTCGGAGTCGTTCCACAGGGCATCGCGCAGGAAGCTGGCCTGGGCGGCGTTCCAGAAACCGGCCTCCGGCAACAGGGTTTCATTGTCGAGGTGATGGTCGTGCACAAAGCGGTGCAGGCTCAGCTCGTCGTTGGCCATCCCGAGCTGGGCAAACAGGGCTGGCAGATCGTGGACAAGGGGTTCCATCTCGTCTCTCCCTTTGTTTAATCCCTGAGATTATAGACAGGCACAGCCATCGGGCGCAGAGACGAGATTGGGGATCAGGCAGAGGGGATGCGATGGGGTGGCAGATCAACGCCTACGATGTGCAGCCCCTGCATCTTGAGGGTGCCCTGATAGTGGCTCTCGCCATCGCTGGAAAATTCAAACTGATAGTGGGTCAGCAGCCGCAGGGGATTATGTGCCAGCTCCCGCCGATGGCGAGCCAGTGACAGCAGTTGCAGGTCATGGTGCTGGCAGTAGCGGCGCATGTATTGCCAGGCCACTTCTGCCTGTTGGCGTTGCAGCCAGAACAGGCCGGCAATCGCAATCAGCAACAAAATTCCGAGCATCTCTCCCATAGGCGGGCTTCCTTATCGTGATGTCGATAACCGGGAGTCCTGCTCGGCACTCCCGATCTCCTTTTCTATATTCCCGCCGTGTTGCCTCGTGGCGTGAGGGGGGGGCGAGGGATCAGGCCGAGGCAAACAGACGGCCGATGGCCTTGCCCAGCGCATCGCTGCGGTTGGGGTCACGCAGTCTGGCCAGCATATCATTGCGCAGGGCCGGTAAAGTGACCAACTCGGCAAAAACCTGATTGAAGAACTGGGTCGGTTGCAGTGCCAGCTGTTCCAGATAGTGGCTGAGCAGATTGGCATCTTTCAGGTCGGGCCAGAGCCGGCCGGCGATGGCGAGCAGCAGCGCAGGGCTCGGCTGGGTTTGCAGCAGGGTCAGCAGCTTGTTGGTGCGCAAAGTGCTGCCGGGGCAGGAGGACATGGCGCGGCAGAGGTAGGCCAGGGTCTCAGGGTTGGGGGCGGCGCACTCCTGCTCCTTGCCGATCCGCTCGAGCAGGGCCCCTTGTACTGCAGGCGGCAGCGGGGCGTTTTCAAGGCTCTGGCAGAGGGCATAGAGCGGTTCCTGCGGCAGTTTGGGCAGCGCCTTGCAGATCAGCGCCAGATTGCGCTCATCATGCAGCCGCTCGGCTAGATCGGCAAAGCCCTGCAGCCCCAGAGTCTGCCAACCGGTGTCGTTGGGGGCGGCCAGATAGTGGCAGAGGGCATCGTAATAGGCAGAAGGGGCCTGTTCCAGCTGGCGCGCCAGTTTGGCGTGCAGACTGGCCATCTTGGCCTCCGCCGGGCGGAAGGTGTAGGGATTGTCGGCCAAGCGCTGGGCTTTTTCCTCGTCCAGATCGCCGGTGAGCTTGTAGCCCAGGGTCTCCACCACCTGATCCATGAACAGCTTGGGGCCGTTTGACATCAGCAGGCCGCGCTCATCGAGGGCAAACTTGAGGAACCAGAGGTAGTGGCGAGACTCGCTTGGCTGGAAGAAGTGTACACCGAGCCAGGCGTGCTGTTGCAGCGGCCAGGGATAGGGCTCCTGCTGCTGTTCGATGCGCACAAAGGTGTCGCTTGCCAGTGGCCGCACCTGGCGGCCCATGTCAAACAGCTGGAACTGGGTGCCAGCCTGAGTCAGAAATTCGGTCAAGGTATTGATGGCAGTAGGCGTCACAGACATGGTGAGATCCGGCTAATGGTGATGCGGGCCGATTATAAGGCCCTTGCCGAGGATAGCCAGTGGCAGCAGACGTGCGCTGCGGCAGATATCAACATGGCAGCCATGCGGGGGGAGGTGTATAGTATCGCCCTTTTTTAAAGTCGGCAGGCCGCGCTGGCTGCCGTGTATGTCGACGAGCAGGCTTAATCGCCGGTGCTGCGCGACCGAATGTATCGGCATCCTGGCTGACCCTGTCGGGTCAGCGGATCAATCTGTGGTTATGAGGAAGAGAGCGAGATGAATCAATATTTGCTGGTAGCTGGCCTGTTGGGGGAACTCACCGCCGAGTTGCAGCGCCTTGAGCGCTGGCAAGCTGACCATCCCGGTGACGAAGCCCTGGCAAGCACCCTGCCTTTTTGTGTCGATACCCTGAGCTTTGATCAGTGGCTGCAGTTCGTGCTGATCCCGCGCATGGAGCAGCTGGTGATGTTGCAGGCGCCGCTGCCCACCAGCGTCTCCCTTTATCCCATGGCCAGCGAAGTCTACAAAGAAGATCTGGCCGAAGCTGAAGCGCTGCTGCGCCTGATCGCCCGCTTCGATCTGCTGCTCTCCGGCAAAGTGATAGAACAATGATGCCAGATCAAACCCGAGAAGAGAGTGACCTGAAGCTGACCCTGCTCTATCAGGATGAGTGGCTGGTGGCGGTCAACAAGCCGTCCGGTCTGCTGGTGCATCGCAGCTGGCTCGACAAGGGCGAGACCCGTTTTGCCATGCAGATGACCCGGGATCTCATCGGCGGTCGCCATGTCTATCCGGTGCATCGCCTCGACCGTCCCACCTCAGGCGTGCTGCTGTTTGCGCTCGATCCGGTGATTGCCCGCGCACTCACTGAAGCCTTTACCCAACGTCAGGTACACAAGGAGTATCTGGCATTGGTGCGTGGCTGGGCGCCCGAGCAGGGGGTGATCGACTATCCCCTCAAGGAGCAGTTGGACAAGATTGCCGATGCCATGAGCAACCCGGATCGCCCGGCGCAGGATGCCGTCACCACCTTCCGTCGCCTGCATCAGGTCGAGCTGCCCCACGCGGTCTCCAAGAAGCACCCTACCAGTCGCTACAGTCTGGTCAGATTGTTCCCGAAGACCGGTCGCAAGCATCAGTTGCGCCGCCATATGGATCACCTGTTCCACCCCATCGTCGGGGATACCACCCACGGGGATGGTCGTCACAACCGTTTCTTTCGCGAGCACTTCGGTTGCGAGCGGCTGCTGCTGGTGGCCCGCACCCTGAGCTTTACCCATCCGGTGCTCAAGGTGCCGATGCGGATCCAGGCGCCACTCGGTCAGGATGTGCTGCGCCTGTTTGCCGAGCTGGGCTGGCCCGCCAGCGAGAGCGACTACTAAGCGCCTGATGCTCAGCCTTGAATCGGTGGCATCTGACGCCAGCTTGCTGATAGAGTTGCTCAAAAGAGTGACTCAAGCAGGGAGAGGAGAATGGCGCAGATCGATATCGTGGTAGGAACTGTCTACGGCGCAGCCATGCTGGTGGCCGAGACCTTGGCAGATGAGCTGGAACGCAAGGGGCATCACTGTACCCTGCACGAAGAAGCACGGCTGGCGGACATAGACCCCGGCCGTTTTTTATTGCTGGTCAGTGCCACCACCGGGCAGGGGGACATTCCACCCAATCTGCAGCCTTTTGCCAGCGAGCTGGCCGACAAGGCACCTTGGCTTAAGGGATTGCGTTATGCCCTGATTGCCATGGGGGACAGCAGCTATGACCATTTTTGTGGCGCGGGCCGTCGGCTGGACGGATTGCTGCAAGAGTTGGGGGCCACGCGAGTGATTTCCCCGCTGGAGCTGGATGCCACCGTGCACGATGAACCCGAACAGGTGGCACTCAGCTGGCTGAAAAAGTGGGATATTCAGCCCTGAATATTCTCTTGAATAGAGCCATATCAATCCCCTGAGCCTTAAGTAGCAGGGGATTGTTATTTGCACAAAAACCATCTCACTCTGCAACGCATATTTCCCCTGATGGCGGAGGGGTATTTTCCCCTTTTAGCATTCCATTGCCGTAATGGTTTCACGCGCACCGCAGACCCGTCATCCAAATAAAAGTTCCATCTTGAAAGCGATCTCAGTCATGTTTTTGTCATTCGAACGTAAAATAATGACTTTAGTTCTATCGCGAATTAATTAATGATAACGCTTTCAGAGTTGTTGTTGTTGTGTGTTTTTCTTGTTTTCCGGATTTTAATTGCGCGGTTGATGGCTTTTTTACTTGTTGTTGTTGTGGAGATCGTTTGCCGAGCGATTTGTCGCCATTTTGTGAGTCGCTTCATATTTGTCGTGAAATACGCTCCCTATAATCAACCTCGGTTATCACCAACAGGATTACATGGTGATAAGAAGTTGAATATTCAGGATCACACTCCTCACTGCGGGAAATAAGGAATATGACAATGAAAATGAAGTGGCTCCCGATTGCAGCAGCTGTTACTGCCGCCCTGGCTTCCCAAGCCGCCTTTGCCGTAGATTTCCACGGTTATTTCCGTTCCGGCGTCGGTGTTTCCGGCGACGGCGACATGGTTAAATACAACGTCAATAAAGTTGGCCGTCTTGGTAACGAAAATGATACCTACGGTGAAGTGCAACTGGGTCAGGAAGTATTCAACAAAGATGGCAAGACTTTCTATGTTGATTCCATGTTTGCCATGGCTTCCAACGGTTCAAACGACTGGGAAGGTACCGGTACTGTTTGTAACTTCGATGCCAAGCAGTGCAATGGTGATTCCGACTTCGCTCTGCGTCAGTTCAACGTACAAGCCAAAGGCTTGCTGAACTTTGCTCCTGAAGCAACCCTGTGGGCTGGTAAGCGTTACTATCAACGCCATGACATCCACATCTCCGACTTCTACTACTGGAACATCTCCGGTGCCGGTGCTGGTATCGAAGGCATCCAGGCTGGTCCGGGTAAAGTATCTTTCGCATGGGTACGCAACGATCGCAGCGCTGCCGATGTGTTTGGCCAGTACACCCAAACCGGAGTGGATGGCAACGGTAACCCGACCTATCAGAAGAATGAAGATCTGAACGTTAACACCTTGGATCTGCGTTATGCCGGCATCCCGCTGTGGACCGATGCGTCCTTGGAACTGGGCGTTGACTATGCTCTGGTCAATGAGACCAACGATCAGAAAGCACTGAAAAAGAATCCGCAAGATGGCGTGATGCTGACTGCTGAACTGACCGCTGGCATCCTCGGTGGTTTCAACAAAACCGTGCTGCAATACGGTACCGAAGGTTACTCCAAGACCATGGCTTTCTATGGCGATGGTTCCTGGTACGGCGCTGAAGCCAAAGACGGTGCTGACGGTTTCCGTATCATCAACTGGGGCGTTGTTCCGATGGGCAACTCCTGGGAGATGGGTCACCAGCTGGTTTACGGTGTAGGCAACGAAATGTGGGACGGCAACGACAAGTGGGAAACCATGTCTGTTGTTGTTCGCCCGATGTACAAGTGGGATGACTTCAACAAGACCATCTTTGAAGGCGGTTACTTCAAGGACAACAACAAGTCCACCAATGGCAGCGAAGACAAAGATGCCGGCTACAAGCTGACCCTGGCTCAAGCCTGGTCTGCTGGTTCCAGCTTCTGGGCCCGTCCGGAAATCCGTGTGTTCGCCTCCTACCTGGCTAACGACGAAGACAAGAAAGTCTTCGAAGGCAATACCTCCAAAGACACCTACCAGTTTGGTGTTCAAGCAGAAGCTTGGTGGTAAGCAAAAGTTTAAGTTAAGTTAGTGACTGCCCCCTTATGGGGGCAGTTTTGTTTCGCCGGATCACGGCCACCGGATTATGGAGATAAGAAAAATGAAACGGGTAAAGATGTCTATTGCAGCCGTAATCACTGCGCTATTAACCGGTTGTGCCGGAAACATGGTTGTTCCTCTGCAAGAACATGGCTCGATCTTGAGCGATGCAGATCAAGCCAAGCAAGCGTTGGCCAAAGCCTCAAGCTGCTGTGTGGCGTTTAAAGATTTCAGTTATGCCCCCTTGCCTGAAGGTGAGACCTTGCTGGCCATTGATGGCAAGCAACCCACTTTTCAGTTTGATGAGGGGATGAGTTACTTTGCTGCTTATCGCTTGCCGACCAACACCGGCAATCTGGCGATCAGCCTGGCATCACAGGTGAGTAAAACCGTGATGGTGCCCAAGGTCATTATGCTGGATGCCGAGTTCAAGGTGACTCGGGTCCTGGGTGAGTCAGTATTCAGCTATCAGCCTGCTCACTTGCTCGATAACGACCGTATTGAAGGGCGTGTTTTTGTTGATCGCAGCATGCCTGGCAACCCGGCCAGCGAAACATACATGATCGTTTATGCGCCCGCGGATAAGCTCTCAGGCAGCACAACAATCCTGCATCCATCAAAAGCGTTTGCTCGTGCTAATGGTACCGTTGAGCCTGATATCAAGGATCCGGTGATCCCGCACTCCCCTTGGGGTTTGGTGCAGATCAAAGTCAAAGATATGGCCCGTGGAAGTGGTCTTGAAGCGGTATTCAAACCCGAATATGCCGATAAGGTGGCCATGAGCCAGGGTCAGCAGGTTGCCGCGATAGCGACGACTGCAGCCGTTACCACAACTACAACAGCTGCGGTCGCAGCCAAACCTGCTCCTGCCATGCTGAGTGAAACAGAAGCCTTCTACCAGAGCCAGATCGAAAAAGCGGTCAAGGCGGGGGATATCGACAAGGCGATGAAGCTGGTGAACGAGGCTGAACGGGCTGGTTCAACCAAGGCAAAAAGCGTGTTTATTGATGCGGTCAAGCGCTCGCAAAAATAGAGTAATACGACCGTTTGCTGGTCAGATATATTTGTTGAGGCCTCCCTTGTTGGAGGCCTTTTTAATCGGTAGACTGTAATAAATAAAAGTCACGCCGTTACACTTGGTTACAATAGGTTGCCGTTTGATGTAAATGGTATTATTAAAATACAAAGTGAAACTGCTATTTATATGTCTTTGTAATAGAGTGAAAATGCGGATTATTAACTTATATTAGATGCGTTTTTTAGCCGCTAAACAAGTTGTGATCTTCCCTCCAAATTCAATATTCCCCCGCCTTCGAAAGCAGCAATTTATGACCCGCTGGGTTATATTCTGATGGTCAAAATAAACAAGCCCGACTCGAAGATATCTGAATGAATCAGTGCTTATTTCATCCAGATAGATCGTTCAGGGACGACAATCCATTCAGGAGCGCACACAATGTTCAAAAATGCTTTCTCTAATCTGCAAAAGGTTGGTAAGGCGCTGATGCTGCCAGTATCAGTCTTGCCAGTCGCAGGTATTCTGCTGGGGGTGGGTGCTGCCCACTTCAGCTGGATGCCGGAAATTGTCTCCCAATTAATGGAGCAAGCCGGTGGTTCCGTATTTGGCCAGATGGCCCTGCTGTTCGCAGTGGGTGTTGCTCTGGGCTTTACCAATAACGACGGTGTATCCGGTCTGTCAGCCATCGTTGGCTACGGCATCATGGTCGCAACCCTGAAGGTCATGGCACCTGTGATGGGTGTTGAAACCATCGAAACCGGCGTGCTTGGTGGTATCCTGGCCGGTGGTATCGCTGCCTGGGCGTTCAACCGTTTCTACAAGATCCAGCTGCCAGAGTACCTGGGCTTCTTCGCGGGCAAACGTGCCGTACCCATCATCACCGGTTTCCTCTCCATCGGTCTGGGTGTGATCCTGTCCGTGATTTGGCCGCCAGTGGGTGGTGCCATCGGTGCCTTCTCTGACTGGGCTGCCAACCAGAACCCGGTACTGGCCTTCGGTATCTACGGCGTGGTTGAGCGCTCCCTGATCCCGTTCGGTCTGCACCACATCTGGAACGTACCGTTCTTCTATCAGGCTGGTACCTGCGTCAACGGTGCCGGTGAAACTGTTCACGGTATCATGACCTGCTTCCTGACTGCTGATGACGCTTCCCGCGCTGCCGGTAACGGTTTTGGTCAGCTGGCTGGTGGCTACCTGTTCAAAATGTTCGGTCTGCCTGCTGCTGCGTTCGCCATTGCTCACGCTGCCAAGCCGGAAAACCGCGCCAAGATCGTTGGTATCATGGCCTCTGCAGCCCTGACCTCTTTCCTGACCGGTATCACCGAGCCGATTGAATTCTCCTTCCTGTTCATCGCTCCGGTTCTGTACGCAATCCACGCTGTACTGGCTGGTCTGGCTTATGTGCTGACCAACTCTCTGGGTATCGTACACGGTCACACCTTCTCCAACGGCTTCATCGACTTCGTGGTGCAATCACCGCGTGCCGACAACATGCTGCTGCTGGTTGGTCTGGGTCTGGTTTACGCGGCTATCTACTACGTCGTATTCAGCTTCGTTATCCGTGCCATGAACCTGAAAACCCCGGGTCGTGAAGACGAGACTGCTGAAGAGGCCGTTGGCCAAGGCAAAGACGAGATGTCTGCTGCTCTGGTTGCCGCCTTCGGTGGTAAAGAGAACATCGCTTCTCTGGATGCCTGCATCACCCGTCTGCGTGTTGGTGTGAAAGATGTTGCCAAGGTTGACCAGGCTGGTCTGAAGAAACTGGGTGCTGCCGGTGTGGTAGTGGCTGGTTCCGGCGTTCAAGCCATCTTCGGTACCAAGTCCGACAACCTGAAAACCGACATGGACATCTGGATGAAGAGCAACTAATCCTGTTGCCTGAATATCAGCGTGTTTGAAGAGGGAGGCGAAAGCCTCCCTCTTGCTATTTCTGGTTATGGATCGTGCGAGTCACAGCAGGTCGAACTCGGCAGGAGTCTCGTTACCCAAGATGCGATGTGTAACGGGATGCCCTATGTCGGCACAACCGCTGGTGTGCCTCGCTCGACTTATCGCATGTCATCACCTGATAAACCTATATAAAGTCAGCCAATAAAAAGAGCGCCACATTGGGCGCTCTTTAAGCAAGAGGGGGAGGGTTAGAGTTTCTCCAGATCCCGTTCGATTTCGCTGATCTTGTTTTGTACCACTTTTTCCAGATGGCGCAGGTCGCGCAGGATCTTTTGCTTGATGTCCGGGTCGGCCTGCTGATGGACGCCCTGGGTCAGGTTGTCCAGCTCATCCACCACATATTTGAGGTTGGCGTTGATCTCGGTGACATCCTTGTACTCATGGGTACCGGAATCGACCAGCATGGTCTTGCGCTGGCGTGGATACTTGAATTTGACACTCTTGGCGAAGAACTCGCCTTTCTGCTTCTTGAAGTAGATCTTGAGGATGTCGTGGTTGGCCTCCTGGCGCAGGGTATAGCTGTCGACGGAGGCGGGATCCTGGATCCCCAGGCTCTTCAGATTCTCGTACATCAGGCTTCCTCGGTTTGAAACGATCCTGTCCCATCCATCTTAACCGATGCCTCATGGCTTGCCTGTGACAGGGGCGCCAAAATGAAAAGGGCGCCATCAGGCGCCCTTTCATCACAGCAATGCTGATTACTCGTCGATGGAGCGCAGCAGGGCGTTGATGCCGACTTTGGCACGGGTTTTTGCATCGACCTTTTTGACGATCACCGCCGCGTAGAGGCTGTATTTACCGCACTTGGAGGGCAGGGAGCCGGAGACGACCACGGAGCCAGCCGGTACGCGGCCGTAGTGGATCTCGCCGGTTTCACGGTCATAGATGCGGGTGGACTGGCCGATGAAGACGCCCATGGAGATGACGGAACCTTCCTCGACGATCACCCCTTCAACCACTTCGGAGCGGGCACCGATAAAGCAGTTGTCTTCGATGATGGTCGGGTTGGCCTGCAGCGGCTCCAGTACGCCGCCGATGCCGACGCCGCCGGAGAGGTGGACGTTCTTACCGATCTGGGCGCAAGAGCCGACAGTGGCCCAGGTATCGACCATGGTACCTTCGTCAACGAAGGCGCCGATGTTGACGTAGGAGGGCATCAGCACGGTATTGGGGGCGATAAAGGAGCCTTTGCGAGCTGTTGCCGGCGGCACCACGCGCACACCCGCTTCCTTGAACTGCTCGGCGGTATAGTTGGAGAACTTGAGGGGAACCTTGTCGTAGTACTGGGCATCGTCGCCCTTGATGATGCCGTTGTCGTTGATGCGGAAGTAGAGCAGTACCGCTTTCTTCAACCACTGATGGACAACCCACTCACCGGCGATCTTCTCGGCAACCCGTGCTTTGCCGGAGTCCAGCAGGTCGATGGCTTGCAGGATGGCGGACTTGGTGGCGCTATCCACGGAGCCCGGAGTAATGATGTCGCGGCGCTCGAAGGCCGCTTCAATGATCTGTTGCAACTCGGTCATGACAGGTTTCCTTTAAAAAATTCTGTTTGTTGTATCACACTTTTCCGACTGTTTTTAAGGGGTTGACCGGAATTCTTCCGGCCAGCGGCCATTTCTTCATCCTGTGTGCGCCAACCAGTTGTTTGGTATGGCAAAAAACGCCCGACAATCAGCCTCTTTCGAATCACTCTTCGCTTAATCCAGTACCGACTGCTGGGGATTGAGCTGGTGTACCAGTCGCTCTTCCAGCTGTTTTTGCTGCTCGGCGGTCAATGGCTCGCCATCGAGGCTGGTCAGGCTGAAAAAGTCCTCGACCCTCTCACCGAAAGTGGCGATTTTGGCGGCGTGTAGCGACAGTCCGCACTGCTGGAAAACCGCACCGATCCGCGCCAGCAAGCCGGGGGTATCGAGGGCAGTCAGCTCCATCAGGGTGTGACGGCTCTCCCCTTTAGTGGGCGAAGAGCGGGGCAGGAAGACTACCCGGGTCGGTACGCTGAACTGGCGGTGGCGCCGCGACAACGGCTTATTGCGCAGCACCAGCTTGCCCGGCTCCTGCAACGCCTTCTCCAGCGCTTTCTTGATGGTGGCGGTGCGATTGGGGCTGATGGGCTCGCCGCTCGGCTCCAGCACCACGAAGGTATCGAGCACATAGTTACTGCGCGAGTTCATGATCTGGGCGTCGTGGATGTTGAGGTTCTTCTGATCCAACGCCGAGGCCACGGTGGCAAACAGATTCGGGGTATCGCGGCAGTAGATAAATACCTCGCTGCCGCCGCGGGTCGGGTGTTTGCCGATGATCACCAGCGGAGCCGGATTGTCGCCATGCTCGATGATGTGGCGGCAGTGCCAGGCGATCTGTTCCGGGCTGTGACGCAGGAAGTAATCGGCCTTGAAGTCGCCCCAGAGCTGGTTGATCGCCTCTTCCGATACATCCCGTTGCGCAAGCAGTTGCTTGGCCTGACGCTGGTTTTCGCGAATGCGCAGCCGCATGTCGGGCGGGTTCTCCAGCCCCTGGCGCAGCGCCTTCTGGGTGGCGAAGTAGAGCTCCCGCAGCAGGGTGCCCTTCCAGTCGTTCCACAGGGTATCGTTGGTGGCGCAGATATCGGCCACGGTGAGGCAGTAGAGCAGGTCTAGATGCTGCTCGTCACGCACCTTCTGGGCAAAGTCGGTGACCACGTCGGGATCGTAGATATCGCGGCGCTGGGCGGTAACCGACATCAGCAGGTGATGGCGCACCAGCCAGGCGACCAGTCGGCTCTCGTAGCGATCCAGACCGTGCAGCTGGCAGAACTCCAACGCATCGACGGCGCCGAGCTCCGAGTGATCGCCACGCCGCCCCTTGGCGATATCGTGGAACAGGGCGGCGATGCTGAGCAGCTCCGGTTTGCGCAGTCGGGTGAACACTTCATGGCAGAGCGGATGGGTTTGGCGACTGGCCGGATTGGGAAACTGATGAATGTTCTTGAGCAGCCGGTGGGTGTGCTCATCCACAGTGTAGGCGTGGAACATGTCGAACTGCATCTGGCCGACGATGAGGTTCCATTGCGGCAGATAGGCGGCGAGGATGCCGTACTTGTGCATCAGGGTGAGCGGCAGGCCGATGCCGTTGGGGTGGCGCAGCAGCGCCATAAAGAGGCGACGGCAGTCGGGCAAGTCTTGCAACCAGCAGTTGAGTTTGCGGCGCGCCTCGCGCAGCTGGCGCAAGGTGGCGGAGTGGATGCCCGCAATCTCGGGATGATGGGCCATCTGATAGAAGAGGCGCAGGATAGCGGCCGGTTCACGGCTAAACAGCTCCGCATCCACCGCATCGATGAGGCGGCCACGGATCTGGAATTCGTCGGAGAGGCGGCGCACATCCATGGCGGTGTTGCCGAGGATCGCCTCGTCAAACAGCTGCAGCAGCATCTCGTTGAGCTCGGAGACCCGCCGTACCGTCTGATAGAAGCGTTTCATCATCTGCTCGACCGGAGTGTTGCCTTCCCCCTCGAACCCCAACATCTGGGCCACGGTGCGCTGGCGATCGAACAGCAGGCGGTTATCTCCCTTGTTGATGGCCATGTGCAGGGCAAAGCGCACCTTCCAGAGAAAATTCTGGCAGTCGAGCAGTTCGCGGTACTCGGCGCGATTGAGAAAGCCGTGGCTGGTCATCTCGAACAAGGTAGTGGCGCCAAAGTGGCGGCGGGCGACCCAGGCGAGGGTTTGAATGTCGCGCAGGCCGCCCGGATTGCTCTTGAGATCGGGCTCCAGCTTGTAGGCGGTGCCGAGAAACTGTTGATGACGCTCCGCCTGCTCCTGGCGCTTGGCGCGAAAGAAGGCTTCGCTCGGCCAGAAGTGTTGGGGGCCGGTCGCCTCCTTGAGTTGCCGGAAACCCTCCTTGCGGCCCGTGATGTAGCGCGCCTCTATGAGGTTGGTGGCGACCGTGATGTCGGCCTTGCCCTGCTCGATGCACTCCGCCACGTTGCGTACCGCCTGACCCACCTCGAGCTTGAGATCCCACAGCAGGGTGATGAACTCGCCGATGCGCAGCCCCAGCACTTCGTCCAGCTCGTCGCCGTCATAGAGGATCAGCAGGTCGATGTCGGAGTGGGGGTGCAGCTCGCCTCGGCCATAACCACCCACCGCGATGAGGGTGAGGTCGCTCTTGTCGAAGCCAAACTTCTGCCAGAGGCGGCAGAGCAGTTGATCCATATATTCGGAGCGGGTGGCAACCAGCTCGATAATGTTGTCACCGGCATCGAAGCGGGCGTGCAGCCAGCCGAGAAAGCGGCTCAGGTACTCTTTGCAGTTGTCGCGGGTGAGCTGGTCGTCGGGTAACAGATGGGGGGAAAGCAGGCTGGCGTCCATGGCATCTCACACACAAGTGGCAGGCATATGGCTGAAACGGGCAGTAAAAACCCCGGCGCTTTTCGCTAAGGGCCGGGGTTCGATGTTAGCTGTGTTTGATGACGCGGTCGATAGTGTCGTCGGGGCGCAGGGTCAGCACTTCGCAGCCATCTTCGGTTACCAGCAGGGTGTGTTCCCACTGGGCGGAGTCGCCGCCATCCTTGGTAGTCACGGTCCAGCCATCCTTCGGATTGACCTTGCAGTGGTACTTCTTGCTGTTGACCATCGGCTCGATGGTGAAGCACATGCCCGCCTTCAGCTCCAGCTTGCCGCCGTTGCGGTAGTGGAGGATCTGCGGCTCTTCGTGGAACTCGGCACCGATGCCGTGGCCACAGTAGTCACGCACCACGGAGAACCCGGCCTTCTCGACGATGGGCTGGATCACGGCGCCGATCTCGGTGATGCAGGCGCCCGGGCGCACCTTCTTGATGGCGGCGTAGAGGCTCTCTTGCGCAATCTTGCAGAGCTGACGACGCAGCGGGGTGGTCTCGCCCACGATGAACATGGCGGAGGTGTCGCCGTGGTAGCCATCCTTGATGACGGTGATGTCGAGGTTGATGATGTCACCATCACGCAGCTTCTTGTGGTTCGGGATGCCGTGGCAGATCACATCGTTCACCGAGGTGCAGATGGATTTGGGGAAGCCGTGGTAGTTGAGCGGAGCCGGGATAGCCTGCTGCACATCAACGATGTAGTTGTGGCAAAGGGTGTTCAGTTCGTCAGTGGTGACGCCAGCTTTGACATGGGGCGCAATCATGACCAGCACATCGGCGGCCAATTGGCCGGCAACGCGCATCTTTTCAATCTCTTCCGGTGTCTTGATTTTAATGGACATGGGATCTCTCTTGGGACCTGATCGCGCATCTATCGATGTCCGGCAATCAGGTAATGAAAAATAGATGCGTTTGCAATCAGGCCAAAATTTTATCCGCAACCCCCGCGTACTTCCAGTGTGATTGTCATCACAGCGTCAAATGGCAGTCGCAACCTCCTCTGGCGGGATCCAGATTTACACCTGTTTAGAGTGTCGGCCGGTGGTGTCCTGAACAAAGTTATGGTATAAAGCGCGCCGGAATGGGGAACTTGCGTCCCGATTTCATCACCCTTACTTAAACAACACACACACATCGACACATATGCCGGGGTGCCTTAACGGGTCGGTTATATGGGATGTGTGGAGGCCTAACCCCAATACAGAGGTATAAAATGGCTAAAGTTTCTATGCGCGACATGCTGCAAGCCGGCGTTCACTTCGGTCACCAGACTCGTTACTGGAACCCGAAAATGAAATCCTACATCTTCGGTGCCCGCAGCAAAGTTCACATCATCAACCTGGAAAAAACCGTTCCGATGTTTGACGATGCCATGAACTTCATCAGCTCCGTAGCTGCCAAGAAAGGCAAGGTACTGTTCGTAGGTACCAAGCGTGCCGCGTCTGAAGCCGTAAAAGAAGCCGCTGAGCGTTGCGACCAGTTCTATGTTAACCACCGCTGGCTGGGCGGCATGCTGACCAACTGGAAAACCGTTCGTCAGTCCATCAAGCGCCTGAAAGATCTGGAAACCCAGAGCCAGGACGGTACCTTCGAGAAGCTGACCAAGAAAGAGGCGCTGATGCGTACTCGCGAAATGGAAAAGCTGGAGAAGAGCCTGGGTGGTATCAAGAACATGGGCGGCCTGCCTGACGTTCTGTTCGTTGTCGATGCCGACCACGAGCACATCGCTATCAAAGAAGCCAACAACCTGGGTATCCCGGTAGTTTCCATCGTTGATACCAACTCCAACCCGGACGGCGTTGATTACGTCATCCCGGGTAACGACGACGCTATCCGTGCCGTACAGCTGTACCTGAATGCTGCTGCTGACACCGTACTGGAAGCTCGCGAGCAGGACATCGTTGTTCAAGCCGAACAAGATGGCTTCGTTGAAGCTGAGTAATTGATAAGGTCTGCAAAGCCCTTATTAACCAAGCTGATGTAATTGGTTAGCAGGGGCCCTTGTGGCCCCTGTTTCTTGTCAATTCAAGACCGAGGATACTGGACATGGCAAACATTTCTGCCGCCCTGGTAAAAGAACTGCGCGAGCGCACCGCCGCTGGCATGATGGATTGCAAAAAAGCACTGGAAGAGGCCAACGGCGATATCGAGCTGGCCATCGAGAACATGCGTAAATCCGGTCAGGCCAAAGCCGCCAAGAAAGCTGGCCGTATCGCCGCTGAAGGTGTGATTTTCGCCCGTACCGAAGGCAAAGTTGCCGTCATGATCGAGCTGAACTGCGAGACTGACTTCGTTTCCAAGGATGCCGGTTTCCTGGCCATGGGTCAGAAGATCGTCGAGATCGCAGCTACCCAGAAGATCGCAGACGTTGATGCGCTGAAAGCCGCTGATTTTGGCAACGGCGAATCCGTAGAGCTGACCATCACCAACCTGATCGCCAAGATCGGTGAGAACATGAACCTGCGTCGCGTGATGCTGGTTGAAGGTGACAACCTGGGCACCTACGTTCACGGTTCCCGCATCGGTGTTATCACCAAGCTGACCGGTGGTTCCGACGAACTGGCCAAAGATCTGGCCATGCACGTTGCAGCCAACAGCCCGCAATTCGTCAAGCCTGAAGATGTATCTGCTGAAGTCGTTGCCAAAGAGCGCGAAATCCAGATCGACATCGCCATCAACTCCGGCAAGCCGAAAGAGATCGCCGAGAAGATGGTTGAAGGTCGCATGAAGAAGTTCACCGGTGAGGTTTCCCTGACTGGTCAGCCGTTCGTGAAAGATCCTTCCATGACTGTTGCCGAGCTGCTGAAGAAAGAAGGCGCTGACGTTGTCTCCTTCACCCGTTTCGAAGTGGGCGAAGGCATCGAGAAGCAAGAGACCGATTTCGCTGCTGAAGTTGCAGCCCAAATCGCGGCCGCTCAAAAGGCCTAATCGAACCGGTTTTTCCGTTTCCCCAGACCGCGACTTATGTCGCGGTCTTTATATGACCAGGAATCAGTGACATGAGTACCAATCCCAAACCTGCATACAGACGTGTTCTTCTGAAGTTAAGTGGTGAAGCCCTGCAAGGATCCGAGGGTTTCGGCATTGATCCGGCAGTGCTGGAGCGGATGGCCCAAGAGATCAAAGAGCTGGTTGAGCTGGGTGTTCAGGTCGGTCTGGTCATCGGTGGCGGCAACCTGTTCCGTGGTGCCGGTCTTGCCAAGGCGGGCATGAACCGCGTGGTGGGCGACCACATGGGTATGCTGGCAACCGTGATGAACGGTCTGGCCATGCGTGATGCTCTGCATCGTGCTTATGTGAATGCCCGTCTGATGTCTGCCATTTCCCTGCAAGGGGTTTGTGATTCCTACAGCTGGGCCGAGGCAATCAGCCAGCTGCGTGCAGGCAAAGTGGTGATCTTCTCTGCCGGTACTGGCAACCCCTTCTTCACTACCGATTCTGCAGCTTGCCTGCGCGGGATCGAGATCGAAGCCGATGTAGTGCTCAAGGCCACCAAGGTTGATGGTGTATACAACGAAGATCCAGTCAAGAATCCGGATGCCGTGCTGTACCATGAATTGAGTTATGATGAAGTTCTTGAAAAAGAGCTCAAGGTGATGGATCTTGCTGCTTTTACTCTGGCACGTGACCATGATCTGCCGATCCGGGTGTTCAACATGAACAAGCCGGGCGCTTTGCGCCGGGTTATCATGGGTGAGCCGGAAGGTACCCTGATCCATTACGTCAGCAAATAATATAGATGCGAGCCGCATGGCGGCTCGTTCGCCAAAAGGAAAACCGCTGTGATCAACGAGATTAAAAACGACGCCAAGGAGCGTATGGGCAAGAGTGTCGAATCACTCAAGACCCAGATGTCCAAGATCCGTACTGGCCGTGCTCACCCGAGCCTGCTCGACGGCATCCAGGTTGAGTATTACGGTGCTGCCACTCCGCTGAAACAGTTGGCCAACGTCGTGGCAGAAGATGCTCGCACCCTCTCCATCTCCATTTTCGACCGCTCCATGATCCAGGCGGTAGAGAAGGCGATCCTGACCTCCGATCTGGGCCTGAACCCCTCCAGCAATGGCCAGACCCTGCGCGTGCCGCTGCCTCCGCTGACCGAAGAGCGCCGTCGCGACCTGACCAAGATCGTCCGTGCCGAAGCGGAAAACGCCCGTGTTGCCGTGCGCAACATTCGCCGCGATGCCAACGCCGACCTGAAAGCGCTGCTGAAGGACAAAGAGATCTCCGAAGACGACGACCGTCGCGCCCAGGAAGAGATCCAGAAACTGACTGACTCCTACATCAAGCTGGTCGATGAGGCTCTTGCTGCAAAGGAGAAGGAGCTAATGGAAATCTAAGCGCCTGAAAGGTATATTACGAGCGCCGTGTAGTGCCCCTGCACGGCGCTTTTGTCTTTGTGGGAGAAAACCATGTCGCTTTTGGCTGCGTTGGGTGATTGTGCCAACTCGTCTTTACCCCGTCACGTCGCCATCATCATGGATGGTAACGGTCGCTGGGCCCAGAACCGAGGCAAGATGCGGGTTTATGGCCACAAGGCGGGCGTCAAGTCAGTGCGCGAGGCCGTTACCTTTGCTGCGCGAGCCAAGATCGAGGCATTGACCCTGTTTGCATTCTCCAGCGAAAACTGGCGTCGTCCGGAAGGGGAAGTCAGCGCCTTGATGGAGCTGTTCATTACCGTGCTGGGCCGCGAGGTGAACAAACTTCACAGTCACGGGATCCGGCTCAGGGTGATTGGCGATACCGCTCGCTTCAGTGATCGGTTGCAGGCCAAAATCGCCAAGGCGGAAGCCTTGACCGCCAATAACAAGGGATTGACCCTGAATATTGCGGCCAACTATGGCGGCCAGTGGGATATCGCTCAGGCGGCTCGCAAGCTGGCCCGCGCGGTTGTTGCCGGTGAACTGGCCGCCGATGACATCGATGAATCCATGCTTGGTCGCGAAGTGTGTATGGCCGACCTGCCGCCGGTGGATCTCCTGATCCGTACCGGTGGCGATCATCGCATCAGCAACTTTGTGTTATGGCAGCTCGCCTATGCAGAGCTCTATTTTACCCCGGTATTGTGGCCCGATTTCAACGAGGCCGAGTTCAGTGAGGCGGTTGCCTCTTTCGTTGCCCGCGAGCGTCGCTTCGGTTGCACGGGTGAACAGATACGGGAATTGATCGCCGAGCAGCAGACCGGCTAAACCCCGCTCCCAAGAGAGAGGTTTCTTTTGCTAAAACAACGAATTATTACTGCTTTGATGTTGATCCCCCTGGTGTTGGGGGCGCTCTTCTTTCTGCCATTGAAATTTTTTGCCCTGTTGGCAGCGCTGGTGTTTTTGTTGGCCAGTCGCGAATGGAGTGGGTTTGTCTCTGCTGCTCCGCAGCAATGGTTACCCATCGTATTTTGTCTGTTGCTCGGTGCCAGCCTCTTTTGGCTGCCGGTGGAGCAACTCTGGACGCCTCACCTGCACCCCCTCGTGATGGGCGTGCTCTGGACCGCGGTAAGCTGGTGGTTGCTGGGTCTGCTGCTGGTGCTGCGTTATCCCCAAAGCGCCAAGCTGTGGAAAGAGTCTCTCTGGCTCAAGTCCCTGTTTGGTCTGGTGACCCTGGTTCCCTTCTTCTGGTCGCTGGTCGCCATCCGTGGTTACAACTTTTACCATGACCCCATGATGGGCGCCTGGATCCTGTTGTTCGTGATGGGACTGGTCTGGGCGGCAGATTCTGGCGCGTATTTTTTCGGCAAGGCGTTCGGTAAGCACAAGCTGGCACCGGCTGTGAGTCCGGGCAAAACCATCGAAGGGATGTGCGGCGGCCTCTTTACCGCCAGCCTGCTGGCCATCGGTGTCACCTGGTCGATGGGATTTGTTCCTGCCAAGATGATCACCGTGCTGTTTTGCTCTCTGCTGGCGGTGCTAGCCTCCGTACTCGGCGATCTGACCGAAAGCATGTTCAAGCGCGAGGCGGGCATCAAGGACTCCGGCACCCTGTTGCCGGGTCATGGCGGCATTCTCGACCGGATCGACAGCCTGACCGCCGCCCTGCCGGTGTTTCTGCTCAGTTATCTGCTACTCAGTCAGGAGTTTTGATGCACAAGTCACTGGTTATTCTGGGGGCCTCTGGCTCCATTGGTCAGAGTACCTTGAAAGTGCTGCGCCATAACCCGGGCAGTTGGCAAGTATTGGCGTTGACCGCCGCCCGCAACGTGGATGCCATGTTGCGGGACTGCCTCGAATTCTCCCCCCGTTTTGCCGTGATGGTCGATGAGGATGCCGCCCGTGAACTGGCTGCCCGTCTGAAAGCGCACGGCAGTGCGACCCGGGTCATGTCTGGTGCAGCAGCCCTCTGCGAGGTTGCCGCTCACCCCGACACCCATAGCGTGATGGCCGCCATCGTCGGTGCGGCCGGACTGGCCCCGACCATGGCCGCGGTACGTGCCGGCAAGCGAATTTTGCTGGCCAACAAGGAGGCGCTGGTGATGTCCGGTGCTTTCTTCATGGAGGCCGTGCGCGAACATGGCGCCGAGCTGCTGCCCATCGACAGCGAACACAATGCTATCTTCCAGTGTCTGCCGACCGCCGTGCAGCGCCAGCCCGGTTTTTGCGATCTGGCGGCGGCGGGGATCAGCAAGATTTTGCTGACCGGTTCTGGCGGCCCGTTCCGTTACACCGAGATCAGCGAGCTGGCGAAGGTGACGCCGGCGCAGGCCATCGCTCATCCCAACTGGTCGATGGGGGCCAAGATTTCGGTCGACTCCGCCACCATGATCAACAAGGGGCTGGAGTACATTGAGGCGCGCTGGCTGTTCAATGCGGCGCCCGAGCAGATCCAGGTGGTGATCCACCCGCAGTCGGTGATCCACTCCATGGTGCAGTATAAGGATGGCTCCGTGCTGGCCCAGCTTGGCAATCCGGATATGTGTACCCCCATCGCCCATGCGCTGGCTTATCCCAATCGCATCCCCTCCAGTGTGGAACCTTTGGATTTCTTCAGTGTCGGAGAGTTCAGCTTTATCCGGCCTGATTATGATCGCTACCCCTGTCTGGCGCTGGCCATCAATGCCTGCCAGAAGGGACAAGCGGCGACCACTGCGCTCAATGCGGCCAACGAGGAGGCGGTTGCCGCCTTCCTGGCCGGGCGCATCGGTTTTATGGATATTGCCCGGATCAACGAGGCAGTGATGCTGGCGCTGGAGAGCAGCGCCGTCGGCTCGCTCGATGATCTGTTTGCCCTGGACGGTGCGGCAAGAGCCCGTGCTCACACTTTGATTGAGGAGCTTGGCTGATGGGCGGTGTGTTGTGGAATATCGGTGCTTTTGTTGTTGCGCTGGGCCTGCTGGTCGCGGTGCACGAGTTTGGTCACTTCTGGGTGGCCCGTCGTTGTGGCGTCAAGGTTGAGCGCTTCTCCATCGGTTTTGGCAAGGCGATCTGGCGCCGGATGGGTAAAGATGGCACCGAATATGTGCTGGCGCTGATCCCGCTCGGTGGTTACGTCAAGATGCTCGATGGCCGGGTCGATGAACTCAAGCCCGGTGACGAGCAGTATGCCTTCAACCACAAGAGTGTCTGGGCGCGGATGGCGATTGTCGCCGCAGGTCCCATGGCCAACTTCGTGTTTGCCCTGTTTGCCCTCTGGCTGATGTTTATCATCGGGGTGCCGAGCGTCAAGCCGGTGATCGGTGAAGTGCGTCCGGCATCCATCGTGGCCGAGGCGGGTGTGCTGCCCGGGATGGAGATTGTCGGGGTCGGCGATGAGCTGACCGGTGACTGGGAGAGCGTCACCTACGCTCTTATCAGTCATCTGGGTGATGATGCAGTGACTCTCAAGGTGCAGGCACCCAATACCAGCTATGCCACCGATAAAACCTTGTCGCTGACCGGCTGGACCTTCGATCCGGATAACGAGTCGCCTATCGGCAGCTTGGGGATCGTCCCCCTGAGTGGCAAAGTGCTGCCCGTCGTGGCTGCAGTGGTGGCCAAGAGTGCCAGTGAAAAGGCGGGGCTGCAGGTCGGTGACCGTATCAAACAGGTCGGCGATCAGCCTATTACCGCGTGGGCCCAGTTTGTCGAACTGGTGCAGCAGGCACCGGGCGAACCCCTTCAAGTGGTGGTTGAGCGCAACAACAGTGATCTCAACGTGACCCTGACCCCGGATAGCCGCAAGGTGCAGGGCAAGCTGGTGGGATTCGTCGGTCTCTCACCGCAACTGGTTCCATTACCGGATGAATATCGAATTCTGTTACAGTATGGGCCTTTGCAGGCGCTGTGGCATGGCGCGGACAAAACCTGGAGCCTGATCACGCTCACCTTTGACATGATTGGCAAGTTGATTGGTGGCATCGTGTCGCTGGACAACCTGAGTGGCCCCATCTCCATTGCCAAGGGCGCCGGCAGCAGTGCCGACTATGGTCTGGTCTATTTCTTGAGTTTTCTGGCGCTGATCAGCGTCAATCTGGGGATTATCAATCTGTTCCCCCTGCCGGTGCTTGATGGTGGCCATCTGGTCTATTTCCTGATCGAAGCGGTCACCGGCAAGCCGGTATCAGAGAAAATACAGGAAGTGGGTTTCAGGATCGGTGCCGCCATTCTGATGTTATTGATGGGCATTGCGCTGTTTAACGATTTCGCTCGCCTCTGAGGCCAGAGCATCAACAAGGACACATAAGAACAAAATGGCTGTTAAAAAAGCATTGGTGTTGAGTTGCCTGCTGGGTGCCAGTTTCCTGGCCCAGGCGGCCCCTGCCTCTTTTGTGGTGCAAGATATCCAGGTCGAAGGTCTGCAACGGGTGACCCTGGGTGCCGCACTGTTGAACCTGCCGATCCGGGTCGGTGATACCGTCGACTCCGTGGCTCTGGCCAGCGCCATCAAAAAGCTCTACGCCTCGGGTAACTTCGAGGATGTGAAGGTTTACCGTGACGGCCAGGTGCTGCAGGTGATGGTCAAGGAGCGTCCGACCATCTCCAGCATCGAGTTTGCCGGCAACAAGGATATCAAAGAGGAGCAACTGACCCAGAGTCTGGAGTCCTCCGGTATCCGTGTGGGTGATCCGCTGGATCGCACCGTACTCACTTCCCTCGAGAAGGGACTGGAAGATTTCTACTATGGCGTGGGTAAATACTCCGCCAAGGTCAAGGCCATCGTCACCCCGTTGCCGCGCAACCGGGTCGACCTCAAGTTCACCTTCGTGGAAGGGGAAGCGGCCAAGATCCAGCAGATCAACATCGTCGGCAACAGCGTCTTCCCGGAAGAGAAACTGATTGCCCAGCTCTCCCTGCGCGACGAAGTGCCCTGGTGGAACTTCACCGCCGATCAGCGCTATCAGAAACAGAAGCTGGCGGGTGATATCGAGACCCTGCGCTCCTACTACATGGATCGTGGCTATATCCGCTTCCAGCAGGAGTCTACCCAGGTCTCCATGACCCCCGACAAGAAGGGCGTTTACGTCACCCTCAACATCAAGGAAGGGGATCAGTACAAGGTCTCCGGTGTCCAGCTCAAGGGTGACCTGATCGACCGCGGTGGCGAGATGAAGGGATTGATCCCGATTGCTGCCGGCAGCACCTACTCTGCCAGTCAGGTGACTCATACCGAAGAGGTGCTCTCCAAGTTCCTCGGCCGTTACGGCTACGCCTATCCGAAAGTGGTCACCTTCCCGCAGATCAATGACAAAACCAAGGAAGTGGAGCTGATCGTCAACGTTGAGCCGGGCCCCCGTGTCTATGTGCGCAATATCAACTTCAGCGGTAACGCCACCACCGAAGATCAGGTGCTGCGTCGCGAGATGCGCCAAATGGAGGGCACCTGGCTCTCCTCCGACAACATCGAGCAGTCCAAGAGCCGTCTCAACCGTCTCGGTTATTTCGAGAGTGTAGAAGTGGACACCAAGCGGGTGCCGGGCAATGATGACCTGGTTGACCTCGACTTCAAGGTCAAGGAGCAGCCAGCAGGCTCCATCAACGCCGGTATCGGTTACGGCACCGAATCGGGTCTGAGCCTGCAGGCGGGGATCTCCCAGGACAACTTTATGGGTACCGGTAAAAAGGTCTCCATCAACGCCAGCACCAACGACTACTCCAAGAACGTCGATCTGAGCTACAACGACCCCTACTTTACCGTGGATGGTGTCAGCCTGGGTGGTCGGGTCTACTACAACCAGTTCCGCGCCGATGATGCCGATATCGTTGATTACGAGAATGAAACCATCGGTTTCCGTCTCTCCAGCGGCTTCCCGGTCAATGAGTTCAACCGTCTCGACTTCAGTACCGGTATCGAGAGCACCAAGCTGAGCCGTCCGTCATTCAATGCCCAGAACTATCAGGAGTGTCTGAAGGACAATCCGGATACTGATGGCAATACCTACTGCTGGGATCAGTGGAATGATAACCGCCAGTCGGTACAGATGGATCAGTTCTGGAATGCTTACTCACAGGATGGTTCCAACCTCGATTTCGTGACCGTTGATGTCACCGCTGGCTGGACCCGCTCTACCCTGAACAAGGGGATGTTCCCGACTTCTGGCGATCGTCAGCGTATCAACGCCAAGGTGACCGTACCGGGCATGGAGCTGCAGTACTACAAGCTCTCAGCCGAGGATGCCCACTACTTCCCGCTCGATGCGGATCACAGCTGGGTAATGATCGGCAAGGGTCGTGTCTCCTACGGTAACGGCTATGGCGATGACTCCATGCTGCCGTTCTTCGAGAACTACTATGCGGGTGGTTTCGATACGGTGCGTGGCTTCAAGAGCAACACCATTGGTCCCAAGGCGATCTACAAGACCTACAACAAGCCGGGTGCTGGCAGTTGCACGGGTTCTCAGCCGTGTGAAACTGGTTACTACGAAGGTTCCGACACCTCGGTGGGGGGCAACGCTCTGGCCGTCGCTTCACTGGAGCTGGTCTTCCCGACCCCGTTCGTCTCCGAGACCTATCGTCCGCAGATCCGTTCCACCGTCTTTATGGACGCAGGTACCGTCTGGAGCACCGATTTTGCCAACGGAGCATATCCTTGCGCCGCCGGTTCTGATTGCAACTATCTGAGCCAGGACTACTCCAACCCGGGCAATATCCGGGTCTCTGCCGGTGTCTCCCTGCAGTGGCTCTCGCCGATGGGGCCGCTGGTGTTCGCCTTGGCCAAGCCGATCAAGAAATATGAAGGGGATCGCACCGAGTTCTTCTCCTTCAACATCGGTCGTACTTTCTAAGCAGAGTTTCGCCCCCACCCATGCGGTGGGGGTCTTCGATGATGGGACGCGCGGTATGCGTGCCTCACCAGGTAACAAGACGGTCCTAACGCCGCTTGCATAATCGGGTAAATCAGGTAGCCCTCGCCATGAGGGAACAAGGAGTAAGTGTGAATAAAGCGTTGAAAGTAGCTGGTTTGAGCTTTGCACTGATGGCTGCCGGCATGGGTTCTGCCTTCGCTGAGACCAAGATCGCCGTGGTCGACATGGGCGAAGTCTTCCAAAAGCTGCCCCAGCGTGAAGCCGTTGCAGCCAAGCTGAAAGGTGAATTCGAGCCGCGCATGCGTGAGCTGCAGAAGCTGGAACAGGAAGGCCAGAAGCTGGTCGAGAAGTTCCGCAAGGATGAAGCCTTCATGAGCGCCGAGCAGAAGAAGCAGAACCAGGAGAAGCTGGCCAAGCTGCAGATGGAGTTCAACCAGAAGCGTCAAGCCTTTGAGCAGGACAACGGCCGCCGTCAGTCCGAAGAGCGCAACAAGATCCTGACCAAGGTGCAGGCTGCCATCGATTCCATCGCCAAGAGCAATGGTTACGATCTGGTGCTGGAGCGCAATGCCGCCCCGTATGCCGCCAGCAAGCTGGACATCTCCGGCCAGGTTATTTCTCAGGTAAGCAAGAGCAACTAATTGATGGCATTCACTCTCGCACAGCTGGCCCAGCAACTGGGGGCCCAGGTCCATGGCGACGGAACCCTGGAAATCCGCAAGGTAGCGACACTGGAAAAGGCCGGGGAGGGGGATATCACCTTCCTGTCCAACAAGAAGTACCGGCACTATCTGGAGCAGAGCAAGGCGACCGCCGTGCTCATTACCGAAGCGGATCTGCCATTTTGTCCCACCAATGCCCTGGTGCTCAAAGACCCCTATGTGGGCTTTGCCCGGGTAGCCCAACTGCTGGACACCACCCCGCAGCCGGCCACGGATATCCATCCGAGCGCCGTTATCGCGGCTGACGTGCAACTGGGCGAGAGAGTGGCCATCGGCGCCAATGCAGTGATCGAATCCGGCGTCGTGCTGGGTGACGATGTACGCATTGGTCCGGGCTGTTTTGTTGGCAAGAATACCCGGCTGGGAGCCCGCTCCCGGCTGTGGGCCAACGTCACCCTCTATCACAATGTGACCATGGGCACCGACTGTCTGGTTCAATCCGGCACAGTGATCGGCGCCGATGGTTTCGGTTATGCCAACGAGCGTGGCGAGTGGATCAAGATCCCCCAGCTCGGCGGTGTGACCATTGGCAACCGGGTCGAGATCGGTGCCTGTACCACCATTGACCGCGGTGCGCTGGAAGATACCCGCATCGCTGACAACGTCATCATCGACAACCAGTGCCAGATCGCCCACAACGTGGAGATCGGTTACGGCACCGCCGTGGCGGGTTCCACCGTGATGGCTGGTAGTCTCAAGGTCGGCAAATACTGTATCATTGGCGGCGCTTCCGTCTTTAACGGGCATATGGAGATCTGCGACCAGGCCACCGTTACCGGTATGGCCATGGTGATGCGACCCATTACCGAGCCCGGTGTCTACTCTTCCGGCATCCCTCTGCAAACCAATAAAGAGTGGCGCAAGACCGCCGCCCGGGTGATGCGTATCGAAGAGATGCACAAGCGGTTAAGCAAGCTTGAGAAGAAGCTGGATCAAGAATAATCACGATTGGTATAGGGTACTGTTTTGACTACTGAAAAGAAGAGCCTGGGTATCCAGGAAATCATGGATCTGCTGCCCCACCGTTATCCGTTCCTGATGGTGGATCGTGTAGACGACTACGAGATCAGCGATGAGCGCAAAACCCTGCGCGCTATCAAGAACGTCTCGTTCAACGAGCCGATCTTCCAGGGGCACTTCCCGGCCAAGCCGGTGTTCCCAGGGGTACTGATCCTGGAAGCGATGGCACAGGCCACCGGTATCCTGGCCTTTACCATGGTGGGCAAACCGTCTCCCAACGAACTCTACTATTTTGCCTCAATCGACAACGCTCGCTTCAAGCGTCCGGTCGGCCCCGGTGACCAACTGGTGCTGGACGTGGAGTTCCTGAAAGAGCGTCGCGGTATTGCCAAGTTCACCGGTGTCGCCACCGTCGACGGTGAAGTGGTCTGTACCGCCGAGCTGATGTGCGCCAAACGCGAGGTTTAACACACGTGATCGACCAGACTGCCATCATTCACGATACTGCCATCGTCCATGAGTCTGCCGTGATCGGTAAAGGGGTTGAAATCGGCCCCTTTTCTGTCATCGGCGCCGAGGTGGAAATCGGTGACAACACCTGGGTAGGTTCCCATGTGGTGATCAAGGGCCCGACCAAGATTGGTCGCGGCAACAAGATCTTCCAGCACACCTCCATCGGTGAGGATTGCCAGGACAAGAAGTACGCCGGTGAGCGCACTTTCCTCGAGATTGGCGACAACAACGTCATTCGCGAGAACTGCACCTTCCACCGCGGTACCATTCAGGATCAATCCCTGACCAAGGTGGGCAGCGGCAACCTGTTCATGGTCAACGTCCACGTTGCCCACGACTGCATCATTGGTGACAACTGCATCTTCGCCAACAACGCGACCCTGGCTGGCCACGTGGTGATCGGTGATTTCGTGATCTTTGGTGGTCTATCCGCCATTCACCAGTTCGGCCGCGTCGGTTCCCATGCCTTCGTCGGTGGCTGCGCCGCCCTGAACAAGGACGTACCGCCTTACGTGATGGCTGCCGGCAACTACGCCAAGCCGTTCGGGGTGAACTCCGAAGGTCTGCGTCGCCGCGGTTTCAGTGCCGAGGCCATCTCTGCCGTCAAGCGTGCCTACAAAGAGATCTTCCGCTCCGGCAAGACCATCGAAGAGGTGCTGCCGGTGCTGATCGAGATGGCGCAAGCCGAACCGGCTGTCCAGCTCTATGTGGACTTCCTCAAAGACAACGAGCGCGGGATCATCCGTGCCTGATCCGGTTCGTATCGGTATCGTCGCCGGAGAGGTCTCCGGCGACATTCTGGCTGCCGGTCTGGTGCGCGAGCTGCAGGCCCGCTACCCGGATGCGCAGTTTGAAGGGATCGCCGGGCCGCGGATGCAGGCCCTCGGCGTCAAGGCCCTGTTCGAGATGGAAGAGCTCTCCGTCATGGGGATCACCGAGGTGCTGGGCCGTCTGCCGCGCATCCTCAAGGTCCGTCGCGAACTGTTGCGCCACTTTATTGCCAACCCGCCCGATATCTTTATCGGCGTGGATGCACCGGATTTCAATATCGGAGTGGAGCTGAAACTGCGCCGCGCCGGTATCAAGACGGTTCACTATGTCAGCCCCTCGGTGTGGGCCTGGCGTCAGAACCGCATTCACAAGATCAAGGCCGCTACCGACATGGTGCTCGCCTTCCTGCCGTTCGAGAAAGCCTTCTACGACCGCTTCGACGCCCCTTGCCGTTTTGTCGGTCACACCATGGCGGATGATATTCCGTTGGTGCCGGATCAGGCTGCCGTGCGTCGTAATCTCGGTATCGATGCCAATCGCCGCTGGCTGGCGGTGCTGCCGGGCAGCCGAACCGCAGAAGTGGGCTTTATGTCTCCCCTGTTTCTCGAGGCGTGCAAACACCTGACGGTGCGCTATCCGGATCTCGGCTTCATTGTGCCGCTGGTCAACCAGAAACGGCGCGAGCAGTTTATGACCATCAAGGCCGAGGTAGCGCCGGGTCTCGACATGGTGCTGCTGGAAGGGCAGGGCCGCGAGGCGATGATCGCCGCCGACGTGGTGATGCTGGCCTCCGGTACCGCGGCGCTCGAAGCCATGCTGGTGAAAAAGCCGATGGTGGTGGGTTACAAGCTCAAGTCCTTCAGCTATTGGCTGGCCCAGCGACTGGTAAAGACCGAATTTGTCTCTCTGCCCAACCTGCTCGCCGGTCGCATGCTGGTGCCGGAACTGATCCAGCACGAGTGCACCCCGGAGAATCTGGTGGAAGAGGTGAGCAAGTACTTCGAGCACGACAACAGTGCGCTGGTCAACACCTTCACCGAGCTGCACCAGCTGATCCGCTGCAATGCCGACTCGCAGGCTGCCGATGCGGTGGCGGATCTGCTCGGCAGATAACGCTATTTCGGACCGTCGATTGCGCCGAGCAGCCCGTTAATCCGTTTTCCGAGCGGTGATGCCGCGCCAGTCGACCCCTGTCAGGCCCCACGGGGCCTGTTTTGATTCAAGGCTACAAGATGATGAGCGATATTCCTGACGACAAGCTGGTTGCCGGTGTGGACGAAGTGGGTCGTGGCCCCCTGGTGGGCGACGTGGTCACCGCTGCGGTCATTCTCGATCCCGCCAATCCGATTGTCGGACTGGCTGACTCCAAGAAGCTCTCCGAGAAGAAACGGCTGGCGCTATTTGACGAGATCAAAGAGAAAGCGCTCGCCTGGGCTATCGGTCGCGCCACTCCGGAAGAGATCGACGAGCTCAACATCCTGCATGCCACCATGCTGGCGATGCAGCGCGCCGTAGCAGGGCTGAAGGTGACACCCGAGCTGGTCTTTATCGATGGCAACCGCTGCCCGGCATTGCCGATGGAATCGCGCGCCGTGGTCAAGGGTGATAGCCTGGTGGCCGCCATCAGTGCCGCTTCGATCCTTGCCAAGGTAACCCGCGATGCGGAGATGACCGAGCTGGACAGCCGTCATCCCGAGTATGGTTTTGCCCGCCACAAGGGGTATCCGACTGCTGAGCACCTCGCCATTCTGGCAGAGCGCGGCCCGCTGCCCGAATATCGCAAGAGCTTCAAACCGGTGCGCCGCGCACTGGGGATCGAGTAGACCATGCCATTTAGTTTGAGCAGCGAGAGGAGATGACGATGGCTGAACCCCGTTTTATCCACCTGCGAGTCCACTCCGACTTCTCCATGGTCGATGGCCTGCAGAAGATCAACCCCATCGTCGGGGCGGCTGCGGCCAACAACATGCCGGCGCTGGCGCTGACCGATCAGATGAACATGTGTGGCCTGGTGCGCTTCTATGGCGCGGCCCACGGCAAGGGGATCAAGCCCATTGTCGGTGCCGACTTTTGGGTGCAGAGCGATGAGCTCGGCGACGAGCAGTTCCGTCTCACCCTGCTGGCCATGGATAACGACGGCTACCAGAACATCACCTTGCTTATTTCCCGCGGTTACCAGCGCGGCCATGTGCAGGGGCGGCCGGTTATCGACAAGAGCTGGCTCGCCGAGCATGCCAAGGGGGTGATCGTCCTCTCCGGCGGCCGCGAGGGGGATGTGGGCAAGTTCCTGCTCAAGGGCAACCGGCAGATGACCGAGCAGTGTGTCGCCTTCTATCAGACCCACTTCCCCGATGCCTACTATCTCGAACTGCTGCGCACCGGTCGACCCGACGAAGAGGTCTATCTGCACATGGCGGTGGCCATCGCTACCGAGTTCGAGCTGCCAGTGGTCGCCACCAACGAGGTGGTGTTCCTTAACGCCGATGACTTCGATGCACACGAGATCCGGGTTGCCATCCACGATGGCTATACCCTGATGGACAAACGCCGTCCCCGTCGCTACAGCCCCCAGCAGTACCTGCGCAGTCAGGAGGAGATGGCGGAGCTGTTTGCCGATATCCCCGAAGCGCTGGAAAACACAGTGGAGATCGCCAAGCGCTGCAACGTGACGGTGCGTCTTGGCGAGTACTTCCTGCCCAACTTCCCGACCGGCGACATGACCACCGAAGATTTTCTGGTGGCCAAATCGAAAGAGGGTCTGGAGGAGCGTCTCGAGTTCCTGTTCCCGGATCCGGCGGTGCGGGCCGAGCGTCGTCCCGAGTATGACGAGCGTCTCGATGTTGAGTTGAAAGTGATCAACCAGATGGGCTTCCCGGGTTACTTCCTCATCGTGATGGAGTTTATCCAGTGGTCCAAGGACAACGGCATCCCCGTTGGCCCGGGCCGGGGCTCGGGTGCGGGCTCTCTGGTGGCCTACGCCCTCAAGATCACTGACCTCGACCCGCTGGAATTTGACCTGCTGTTCGAACGTTTCCTGAACCCCGAGCGGGTATCCATGCCCGACTTCGACGTCGACTTCTGCATGGACAGGCGCGATGAAGTGATCGAGCACGTTTCAGATATGTATGGTCGGGAGGCGGTCTCCCAGATCATCACCTTCGGCAGCATGGCGGCCAAGGCGGTGGTGCGGGATGTGGGCCGGGTGCTGGGCCACGCCTACGGCTTTGTGGATCGTATCTCCAAGCTGATCCCGCCGGATCCGGGCATGACGCTTGCCAAGGCATTCGAGGCTGAGCCCAAGCTGCCCGAGCTCTACGAACAGGATGAGGAGGTCAAAGACCTCATCGACATGGCTCGCCGCCTGGAAGGGGTGGTGCGCAACGCCGGTAAACACGCCGGTGGCGTGGTGATCGCACCCACCAAGATCACCGACTTTGCGCCGCTCTACTGCGATGACGAAGGCCATCACCCGGTCACCCAGTTCGACAAGAACGACGTGGAGTACGCCGGGCTGGTGAAGTTCGACTTCCTGGGTCTGCGGACCCTCACCATCATCGACTGGGCGCTCGGCATGATAAACCCGCGTCTTGCCAAAGAGGGCAAGCCGCCGGTCGACATCGCCGCCATCCCCATCGATGACAAGAAGTCGTTTGACCTGCTGCAGCGTTACGAGACCACGGCAGTATTCCAGCTGGAATCCCGCGGCATGAAGGATCTCATCAAGCGGCTGCGCCCCGACTGCTTCGAAGACATGATCGCACTGGTGGCCCTGTTCCGACCGGGCCCGCTCCAGTCAGGCATGGTGGATAACTTCATCGACCGCAAACACGGTAATGAAGCGATCTCCTATCCGGACGAGAAGTGGCAGCACGAGAGCCTGAAACCGATTCTGGAACCGACCTACGGCATCATCCTCTACCAAGAGCAGGTGATGCAGATCGCCCAGACCTTGGCGGGCTATACGCTGGGTGGCGCGGACATGCTGCGCCGTGCCATGGGTAAGAAAAAGCCCGAGGAGATGGCCAAGCAGCGGGCTGGTTTCGAGGAGGGCGCCGTCAAGAATGGCGTCGACGGTGAACTGGCGATGAAGATCTTCGATCTGGTGGAGAAGTTTGCGGGCTACGGCTTTAACAAATCCCACTCCGCCGCCTATGCGCTGGTCTCCTACCAGACCCTCTGGCTCAAGACCCACTTCCCGGCCGAGTTCATGGCGGCGGTCATGACCGCCGATATGGACAACACCGACAAGATCGTGACCCTGGTGGATGAGTGCCAGCGGATGGGGCTCACCGTGATCCCGCCGGATGTGAACACTGGTCGCTATCGCTTCTCGGTCAACGAAGATGGCCATATCGTCTACGGGATCGGGGCGGTGAAAGGGGTCGGTGAAGGCCCCATCGATGCGATCTTGAGCGCCCGGGATCAGGACGGCCCGTTCCGCGATCTGTTCGACTTCTGCAACCGGGTCGATATCAAGAAGCTCAACAAGCGGGTGATGGAGAAGCTGATCCTCTCCGGCGCCATGGATCGGCTCGGCCCCCACCGCGCCGCCCTGATGGCAACGCTGGAGGAGGCGATGCGTGCCGCCGAGCAGCACGCCAAGGCGCAGGCGGTGGGGCAGGTCGACATGTTCGGCGTGCTCACCGAAGAGATTGACGACGTCAAGAAGGCGTTTGCCAACGTGCCGCACTGGCCTGACAAGGTGTGGCTGGAAGGGGAGCGCGAGACCCTCGGGCTCTATCTCACCGGTCACCCCATCAACCAGTACAGCAGCGAATTGCGTCGTTATACCTCGGGTCGCCTGTGCGATCTGCATCCCACTTCACGCGATACCGTAACCACGGCGGCGGGGCTGGTGATTGCGGCCCGCAGCATGGTGACCAAGCGTGGCAACAAGATGGGGATCTTCACCCTGGACGACCGTTCCGGTCGCCTCGATGTGACCCTGTTCAGTGAAGCGCTGGAAAAATATGAAGAATTGATGCAAAAAGACCGCATTTTGGTGGTTTCTGGACAGGTCAGCTTTGATGACTTCTCCGGTGGCCTTAAAATGTCGGCTCGAGAATTACTGGATATCAACGATGCGAGGGAGCGTTTTGCCAGAGCAATCCGCATCTCCCTCGATGAACAGCGGATTGATGATCGCTTTTTCCCGCGTTTGTGCGAGATTTTGGAGCCCGCCCGTGCCGGAGTCTGTCCGGTTCAGGTAAACTATCGTCGCCCCGGCTCCCGGGTGCGATTGACGCTCGGTACCGAGTGGCGGGTGACGCCCACCGATCAACTGATAGATGACTTGCGAGTCCTGCTTGGACGAGAGCGGGTTGAATTGGTTTTTGATTAGAGGTTCTAAGGCCCTATGAGTCTTTTTCTGGATTTTGAACAGCCGATTGCCGAGTTGCAGGCGCAGATTGATGAACTCAAACATGTGAGTGAAGGCAATCACGCCGTGGATCTGAAAGACGAGATCCGCCGGCTGGAGAAGAAAAACGAAGAGCTGACCAAGAAGATCTTCGGTGATCTGGGTGCCTGGCAGGTATCCCAGATGGCGCGTCATCCCCAGCGCCCCTACACCTTTGACTATATCGAGCATATCTTCACCGATTTCGACGAGTTGGCTGGCGATCGCGCCTATGCCGATGACAAGGCTATCGTCGGCGGCATCGCCCGTCTCGACGGTGAGCCTGTGATGGTGATTGGTCACCAGAAGGGTCGCGAGACCAAAGAGAAGATCAAGCGCAACTTCGGCATGCCGCGTCCGGAAGGATACCGCAAGGCCCTGCGTCTGATGGAGATGGCCGAGCGCTTCAAGATGCCGATCATCACCTTTATCGACACCCCGGGCGCTTACCCCGGCGTCGGTGCCGAAGAGCGTGGCCAGTCCGAAGCGATTGCCCGCAACCTGAAAGTGATGGCCGGTCTGACCGTGCCGGTGGTCTGCACAGTGATCGGTGAGGGTGGCTCCGGTGGCGCGTTGGCAATCGGTGTGGGTGACCGCGTCAACATGCTGCAGTACTCCACCTACTCCGTCATCTCGCCGGAAGGGTGTGCCTCCATCCTGTGGAAGAGCGCAGACAAGGCTTCTGTGGCTGCCGAAGCGATGGGTATCACTGCCCAGCGTCTGAAAGAGCTCAAGCTGATCGACCACGTGATCGACGAGCCCCTCGGTGGTGCCCACCGCGATGTGGAGAAGATGGCCAAAAACCTCAAGGCTCGCATCAAGCAGGATCTGGACGCCCTGCGTCCGCTCGATACCGAGCAGCTGCTGGAGCAGCGCTACCAGCGTCTGCTGGGCTACGGCTACTGCTAAGAGCAGCCGTCTGCCCCGAGTATTCAGGCCCCCGTCAGCGACGGGGGCTTTTTATTGCTGATGACTTGTCTTGCGGTGATTGCCCCAATGCGCCCTGAAACGGCACAGCTCAGTCTTCGCGGGTGAGGGGCAGGGTTGGTATGCCACGCTGTTGGTGAGGGCTGTCAGGGACTGCGGCAACGCGTTGTCTGTCGCCTGCCCGTGGCATGACATGCCGCTTGATCATCCGATAGCGGCATAAAAAAGCGCCCCGGCTATGCGGAGCGCTTTTACAGGTGTCTTGGTGGTATTACAGTTCAATCTCGTCTGTAAGACCTTCATAGGCGATATCGATGGATTGCAGCTCCTTCTGCAGGCGATGTTTGTCTTTCAACGCCTCGATTTCACGCCATTTACGTTTTTTTCCCGTTGTCCCGCGGCTACGCGAACCGAGTTCAACCACCTCGTCATAATCGAAGTTGAACATTTCCATGGCTCCCTCCTTGGTTTTTATCGTTTTCACCACCCGTATAACATAACGAATCTGAAATTAAAACGTTTTCGTGACGACTCTATGACAGCGCTAAAAAAGCCCATGAAAAAAAACCGGGCCCCTTGGTAGGGGCCCGGTTTTTATCAGAAAAAAGAACCGATTACAGGCGGCTTGCCAACATGGTTTCCAGCTTGCCCTGGTCGATGGCAAACATGCGGATGCCTTCGCCCAGCTTCTCGTGAGCCATGGCATCCTGGTTCAGTTCCCAGCGGAATTCGGCTTCGGTCATCGGGGTCGGTTTGGCCTTGCGCTCACCGGTGTAGTCCAGTTTGCGTACCACGGCGCCTTCGCTCTTGCTCAGCTCTTCCAGCAGGGCCGGGCCAATGGTCAGGCGGTCGCAACCGGCCAGTTCCAGGATCTCGCCGGTGTTGCGGAAGCTGGCGCCCATCACGACGGTCGGGTAGTCGTGCTGCTTGTAGTAGTTGTAGATGGAGGTAACGGAGACCACGCCCGGATCTTCGCTGGCGGTGTAATCACGGCCATTTTTGGCCTTGTACCAGTCGAGGATGCGACCCACGAACGGGGAGATCAGGAAGGCACCGGCTTCGGCACAGGCACGGGCCTGGGCGAAGGAGAACAGCAGGGTCAGGTTGCACTGGATACCCTCTTTCTCCAGAACCTCGGCGGCACGGATCCCTTCCCAGGTGGAGGCCAGCTTGATCAGAATGCGGTCGTTGCTGATGCCCGCTTCGTTGTAAAGACGGATCAGCTTGCGGGCCTTGGCGATGCTGGCTTCGGTATCGAAGGAGAGACGGGCATCCACTTCGGTAGAGATGCGCCCCGGAACGATCTTCAGCACTTCCAGACCGATGTTGACGGCCAGCTTGTCGCCCGCGTCTATGATTTGCTGTGCCTTGTCCTGGCTCTGGGCTTTGGCCCACTTGATGGCGTCTTCGATCAGCGGAGCGTACTCGGGGATCTCGGAGGCCTTCAGAACCAGAGAGGGGTTGGTGGTGGCATCGATGGGCTGATAGCGTTTGATGGCTTCGATATCACCGGTGTCGGCAACAACAGTGGTCAGGGCTTTCAGCTGGGTTAATTTATCGGCCATAGCGAATATCATCTCTTAATGAGGGAGTAATCCCTGGGTTGCGGGCTTGAGACGGTGGTTCTGAAATAAAATTACAGGATCTTGGTGCCTCATGCTCAGAAAAGCGCGATGGGGGCGGCCCATCGTCATTGCCTGCCTAATTAATACTGATGTGCTGCATCCTGCAATAGGGGCGCTTGGTTGTTAAACATTCAGGCTGCTGAGTTATCCCGTTTTATGGCTTGAAACTATATGATTAGTAAGGTTTTTTACATTTCATTCCGACCTCGCTCCGGTTTGCTTTCAGCTGAACTTTTTTAGCCAATATCCATATTTGTGTCGTCGATCACATAAATTATCTCGCTACGTACTTGAAATTTAATTACAGAGAAAACGTTTGGCGAAATATCTCCGTTTGAAAGCCATTTCATGCAAGCGTTTGCGTTTTCGCATAGCTCATCAGGGATATATCAAAAAGGTTCTCTTATGGGGCTTAATGGTGGCCTGTCTGATTGAATTATTGAGTTTGTTGAAAGTTTGCGATTTAAATGGAGCTTTATGGGCTTTTACCGTTCGTTTTTTGTGTCTCGCGTGACCGAGATCACTATTCCGGGCTCTCCCGCTGTGCTAGATTCCGCCCCTTTAGCGAAACGCTAATTAAACGACAGACAGAAAACGGTCAGCGCAGACTGACCATGGATGTGAATAACAACGAGAGAATTATGGACACCTTGATTGCGATGCTAAACGACCTGATGTGGGGAGCCGTGCTCATCTACCTGCTCATTGGGGTCGGTATCTTTTTCACCTTCCGCCTGGGTTTTATCCAGATCCGTCACTTTGGCCACATGTTTTCCGTGCTGAAAAACAGCCGTAAATCGGACAATGCAGGCATCTCCTCCTTCCAGGCCCTCTGTACCAGCCTTGCCGCCCGTGTCGGCACCGGCAACTTGGCCGGTGTGGCTGTCGCCATCTATCTGGGTGGCCCCGGCGCCATCTTCTGGATGTGGCTGATTGCCTTTATCGGCATGGCGACCGCCTTCGTCGAAAGCACCCTGGCCCAGCTCTACAAGGTCAAGGATGAGGATGGCAACTACCGTGGTGGCCCGGCCTACTACATGGAGAAAGGCCTTGGCATGCGCTGGATGGGGGTGGTGTTTTCGCTCTGCCTGATCCTGGCATTTGGTCTGGTGTTCAACGCGGTGCAGGCCAACTCCATCAGTCTGGCGATGAAGGTGGCGTTTGGTATTCCTGACTGGGTCAGCGGTCTGGCGCTGGTGGTGCTCTCCGGCCTGATTATCTTCGGCGGCATTCGTGGTATCGCCCGTTTTGCCGAGCTGGTGGTGCCCTTTATGGCGCTGGCCTACATCCTGCTGGCGCTGGTGATCGTGGCGATGAACATCACCGAGTTGCCCCATGTCTTCATGCTGATCATCAAGTCCGCCTTCGGGATTGAGCAGGCTGGCTCGGGTGCGCTCGGTTATGCCATCTCCCAGGCGATGATCAACGGTATCAAGCGTGGTCTCTTCTCCAACGAAGCGGGCATGGGCTCTGCGCCCAACGCTGCAGCGACTGCCACTCCCTATCCGCCGCACCCGGCCTCCCAGGGTTATGTGCAGATGCTGGGGGTCTTTATGGATACCATCGTCATCTGCAGCTGTACCGCCGCCATCATCCTGATGTCAGGTCAGTTTGAGCCGGGCTCCGGCGTGACCGGTGTCGAGCTGACCCAGCGGGCGCTCTCTTCCCAGATTGGCAGCGGTGGCAACATCTTTATCGCGGCGGCCATCTTCTTCTTCGCCTTCACCTCTATCGTGGCGAACTACTCCTATGCCGAAACGAATCTGGTGTTCCTCGAGCACAACCACAAGGGCGGCCTGATGCTGTTCCGGATGTTTGTGCTGGGCATGGTGATGTTCGGCTCTGTGGGCGAGTTGCCGACCGTCTGGGCAATGGCTGATGTCTCCATGGGGTTGATGGCCATCGTCAACCTGGTGGCGATCCTGCTGCTCTCCGGCGTCGCCATCAAGCTGGCCAAGGATTACAACGACCAGCTCAGGCTGGGCAAGGTGCCCACCTTTGATGCCAACAAGTACCCCGAGATCCGCTCCCAGCTGGAAGAGGGGATCTGGGACAATCCGACCAAAAAATAACAAGCGGTGAGTCAAACCTCTTGATTAAAACCTGAAGGGGGAGCCGGTGGCTCCCCCTTCTTTTATGAGCCGCTCTTCGGCGGCTGATCCCAGCGCTGGGCGAGCTGTCTGATACGCCGTTGCAACTGGCGCCAGCAGCGCCCTTGTTGCCGGTCGTTGAGGAGGGCATAACGCCAGCGGCGATAGAGCCACGCACTCTTTAGCAGGGGATGGGCAAGGTCGGGGCGCAGCCGCGCCAGCCGCTCGCACCATGCTCCCATGCTCTCGGCAGGCTCTGGGGAATAGCCGCTGCGTTTGCCCCGTTTGAGCAGGGGTTGCCAGATGCGCCGCTCTGGCGGCAGACGGGCGGGCAACAGCAGGGGCAAGCTCACCAGCAGGGCGACCAGCATCAGGCTGGCGAGGATCAACCAGGGAGTGTATCCCGCCAGTGCAGGCCAGCGCAGACCGATTTGCTGCCAGAGCTGGCCCGCATCGTAACCAATCACCCAGCGACTCCACTGGTAGTCGATATTGTTGCCCCACCAGCGCAGCTGATTGAGCAGGGCCCAGTTGCGATAACGCTGCAGAGCGAGAGGGTCGGCGGCGGTAAACTCGTCGCTCAGCGCCTCCCTCACGCCGCCTTCAATGCGCTCCGGTGCCACTGCCGCAGTGGGGTCGATTCGCCGCCATGTTCCTCCTTCATCGAGATACTCCACCCAGGCGTGAGCATCGAACTGGTGTACCGCCAGATAGTTGCCTCTGGGATTCCACTCACCGCCGAGATAACCGGTGACCAGCCGTGCCGGAATACCGGCGGCGCGCAGCACGAAAGCGGTCGCCATGGCGTAGTGGCCGCAAAAGCCGCGCCGAGTATCGAACAGGAACTCATCCACCCCGTCACCGCCAAGTCGTGGCGGTGTCAGGGTGTAGTAATAGGATTGGCTGCGAAACTGCGCTAGCAGGGCGGCGACCAGCTCTGCGCGATCCGGATAGCGCACAGCCAGCACTTGGCCATGGACGCGCGCTCTCGGGTTGCCTCCGGCTGGCAGTTGCAGGTTGCGCTGAGCGGCTTGGCTATCATTCTCTGGCTGCGCTTCGCCGCGGCCAATGCGATAGCGGATTGCCACCTCGCCGCTCCCCTGCCGATAGAGGGTGTGAATGGGGGTGAGCAGCACTGGTCCAGTCAGAATAGTCGGTTCACTTTGGGCAAAGGCCCAGCGGTGGCGCTGGGGCTCGGCGATCACCTCGTAGCTCCCGGCGGGTAATGGACTATCTGCCAGCTGATTGCTTGCCCGTGAAGATGATGCCAGAAGGGTCAGCCCGGTCTGCACCGGCACTGTCTGCTGCCATGCTTTGACCTCGGGGCTCAGCAACCAGCGCTGACCATCGAAAACTTCTTGGCGCATCACCGGAAAATAGCGCTCGCGGACAGGGGGCGGGCCATCGGCAAAGCTGACCCGAAACGCCAGTTCCGAGGAGTTGACCAGTTCGCTGATATCGCCGGGGGCCAGCTCTTCCGAGAGGCCGGACAGGGCACGGCTGGTGGTGGGCATCTGCCAGAGGGGCGGCAGCCTTGGCAGTAGTATAAACAGGGTGATAAGCAAGGGCAGCGCCAGCAGCAGGGCGCTCCCCGCACTGCGCCAAGGCCGTTTCTGCTCGGGGACGACGGCGGTCACCAGCGCGGTCACTGCCAGCCAGAGTGCCACTGCCATCCCGGCTGTCCAGCCGATGCTTTGGCGTTGTACCAGCGCCAGCGCGATGAGGAAGAAGGCGAGCAGCAGCACCTGCTCGATATCCCGCTCGCGCCGTACCTCGATCATCTTGAGGCTATAGCCGAGCCAGAGCAGATTGATCAGGGCGGGCAGGGTGCCCAATGTGCGCCACTGCAACCCCAGCAACACCACGGTTGTGATGGCCAGCAGCGCCAACCAGCGGGCAGGCAGGGGCGGCAAGCCGCGCCACAGCATCATGGCCCGGACGCCGAGAGTGATGGCGCCCACTGCCACTACCCAGAGTTGCAACTGGGGCCAGAGCGCCGCGACCAGCAGCAGCTGTTGCAGGGCGATGAGTGGCAGCAGGCGGCGGTTATCGAGCAGCATCTGGCGTGATCTTCGGTGGTGTTGCATCGAATTGGGCCAGTGCCAGCAGGCAGCGCTGCACAAAGGCGGCGCCGCTATCGGGCCCCAGCGTCTGGTTTGCCAGTGTCAGGGTAAAGGGGATGCCCCGCTTGCCGTAATCGGCGCACCACCAGGCCAGCACCGCCAGCCGCTGCTCCAGATCCCCGCCCGCGACCCGCTGCAAGGTGAGGTGAGTCTCATCCTGCTGCGGTTCATGGAACTGCTTGGTCAGCAGGCCGCGCCCTTGGGCAAGTTGCTTCCAAGCGACCCGGCTCAGTGGTTCACCGGCCTGATGTGTCCGCAGAGAGTCAAAGTCACCGAGAGTGGCCGGAGCGGGCTGGCCCTGATGCCCCTCGCTTTCGGTCGCATGTTCCCCTCTTAGCGCCCCGAACGCCGGTTTGGGGGCGAGCCAGCCCTCCAACTGCAAGTCCAGCAGGGACCAGCAGCGAAACAGACCGAGGGGGTAGCGGCTCTCGACCCGCAATCGGCCAAGGGGCAGTGGCCCACGGCGCGAGCCCGATACTGGCAGGATAACTGTGCTGGGCACAGCGTCGGCCTGTGCCAGCCAGAGGGTGCCTTCGTTGAGGCTAAACCGGAGCGCCTGCACCGGGCGAGGGCTCTGCACCAAGATACGGATAGGTAGCTGGCTACCCGCTTCCCCCAGTACCAGCTGGCCACCCAGCAGTTCCAGCCCCAACAGGTTGCGGTGGGTAAGCCACATGGCGGCCATAAACAGGCTGCCGAGGCAGTAGGCCACCAGCAGTACCAGATTGTTCTGGTAGTTGGTGCCGAGCAGATAGATGACGAGCAGCACCAGCAGATAGAGCAGCCCCATGCGGGTGGGGAGGATAAAGAGGCTGCGGGTAGCCAGCGTGATCTGGCGGGCCGGGGGAATGCGGCGATCGAGCCAGCGTCGCTGCCAGCGGGCTCGCCACTGCTGCCAACGGTTTAGCAATTTGCTCATCAGGGATTGTCCGGATCGACCTTGGCCAGCAATCGCTGGCTCAGGGGACAGGCTTCGCCGTGCTGTACGCCAAAGCTGCCCCGCAGCCGATGCTCGGCCACATAGGGGAAGACCGCCTGCACATCCTCTACCGTGACAAAGCGCCGCCCCGCAACCAGCGCCCAGGTCCGGCTCACCGCCAGCAAGGTCTGGGCTGCTCGGGGGGAGAGGGGCTGTGGCAGATCCCCATCAAAGCGGCTCTGGTGCACCAGCGCCAGCAGGTAATCGAGGGTGGCATCGGAAACATGGATGGCATCCCCTTCGCTTTGCAAGGTGGCGAGTCCGGCGGCATCCAGCATGGCGGGCAAAGGGCCAGTCGGCTGGTGGCCGCGCAGTAGCTGGCGCTCCGCTTCTCGCGGCGGAAAACCCAGCGAGAGTCGCACGGCGAATCGGTCGAGTTGGGACTCCGGCAGTGGATAGGTGCCCGCCTGATCCGCCGGATTCTGGGTGGCGATGACGAAAAACGGATCGGGGAGTGGGTGCGTGTGGCCCTCGATGCTCACCTTGCCTTCGGCCATCGCCTCCAGCAGGGCGCTCTGTACTTTGGGGCTGGCGCGGTTGATCTCGTCCGCCAGTAGAACCTGGGTGAAGATGGGGCCGGGGTGAAAGCGAAATGTTTGTTGCTGGGGGTCAAAAATCTGAAGCCCCAGCAGGTCGGCGGGGAGCAGATCGGCGGTGAACTGCATCCGCCTGCATGCCAGCCCCAGCACCTGCGCCAGGGCGTGGGCCAGGGTGGTTTTGCCCATGCCGGGCAGATCTTCGATCAGCAGATGACCGCGCGCCAGCAGGGTCACCAGCGCGATTTTCAGCTGTAGCGGCTTGCCCAGAATGACTTGCTCCAGTGTCCCCAGTACGGTCGTGATCTGTTCTTGTGATCTCACCTGCGCCTCCGTTTCTTTCCTTGGCCCCAACAGCTTATACGCCAGCGAGCAGAGTAAGGGCTCATCGAGCGGTAAGCGATGCTCACTTCACCGAGACTTCACACAGTTTCATCGTGGGCACATACATCTTGTTTATGCTAATCCCAATTTCATTTGCCACGAGAATAACCCAATGCAATCACGAACCACGACTTCCCTATTAACGCTGGCCACCCTGCTGTTCTCTTCATTGTCATCTTCGCTCTCCTATGCTGCCGGTGAGGTATCCCTGAGCACAATAGTGGATGGCACCATTCAGCCGGTGCTCAAGGAGTACCGGATCCCGGGAATGGCGGTTGCCGTACTGAAAGATGGCAAGACCCACTATTTCAACTATGGCGTTGCCAACCGGGAGAGCGGTCAGCGCGTCAGCGAGCAGACCCTGTTTGAAATCGGCTCGGTCAGCAAGACCCTGACCGCGACCCTCGGTGCCTACGCCGTGGTCAAGGGGGGCTTCAAGCTGGATGACAAGGTGAGCCTGCACGCGCCCTGGCTGAAAGGGTCTGCCTTTGATGGTGTGACCATGGCCGATCTTGCCACCTACAGTGCAGGTGGCTTGCCACTGCAGTTCCCCGATGCGGTCGACTCGGCAGAGAAGATGCAAGCCTACTACCGCCAGTGGACGCCGCGCTTTGCCGCCGGTACCAAACGGGAGTACTCCAACCCCAGCATAGGTCTGTTCGGCTATCTGGCTGCGAGCTCTCTGGGCCAACCCTTCGAGCAACTGATGAGCCAGACTCTGTTGCCGGGGCTCGGCCTTGCCCACACCTACCTCAAGGTGCCTGCGGCAGCCATGGGTGATTACGCCTATGGCTACTCCAAAGAGGACAAACCGATCCGGGTCAATCCGGGAGTGCTGGCGGACGAGGCCTATGGCATCAAGACCAGCTCGGCGGATTTCATCAAGTTTGTCGAGGCCAACATGACCAAACGCGGTGATGTAACCATGCAGCAGGCCATTGCCATGACTCATACCGGTTTCTTCTCGGTAGGAGAGATGACTCAGGGGCTGGGCTGGGAGAGTTATGCCTATCCCGTCACCGAGCAGGCACTGCTGGCGGGCAACTCGCCGGCAGTGAGCTTCAAGGCCAATCCGGTGGAACGCTTTGCCGCGCCCAAAGATATGGGGGAGCCGCGGCTCTACAACAAGACGGGATCGACCAACGGCTTTGGTGCCTATGTTGCCTTTGTCCCGGCCAAGGGGATTGGCATCGTCATGCTGGCCAACCGCAACTATCCCAATGATGCCCGGATCAAGGCGGCCTACGCCATTTTGAGCAAGCTGGCCGACTAATCACGGGGGCTGCGTTTTACCGCAAGCGAGTGCGCCGGGATTGTACCCGGTGCACTTTTTATCGCGTTTATTTTTACTCAGCTCACGGTGCTCTTCTGCCCGGCGGCTTGTCCATCTAGTTGCCTGAATAGCACACCGATAGAAACAATATTTCCATTTTGGAATGTATAGATCGCCATCTCTTCACTAGGTGTGGTGGTAGCCCCCTCCTATAGTGCTCCGCATAGTCACCAGTTTGCCTGCTGTTTGTCGCGCTTTTGGCCGAACAGGGGCCAGATTTCTGTTACGGAGCCTCCATGAGAACTTTTTTGCTGTGCGCCTTTCTGATGATCATCCTCTATCCGGTCGGGATCGATCTCTATCTGGTCGCTGTGCCCCAGATTGCCGATACCCTGCAGGCGAGCGAGGCGCAGATCCATACCGCCTTCTCTATCTATCTGTTCGGTATGGCGGCCACCGTGCTGCTGGGCGGGATGATTGCCGATCGCTTCGGGCGGCGCTGGGTGGTGCTCGGGGGCGCCCTGATTTTTGTCCTCGCCTCGCTGGTGGCAGGCAGCGCAGAGGGGATAAGTCAGTTCTATTTCGGCCGTTTCTGGCAGGGAGTCGGGGCGGGGGCGCTCTATATCATGACCTTTACCGTGCTGCGGGATGTGCTGAGTCAGGAGCGGCTGGCGATGGCGCTCTCGATGATCAACGGGGTCATCTGCGTGATCCCGGTGCTGGCGCCGGTGCTCGGTTACCTCATCCTGTCACATTTTGATTGGCGCGGGATCTTCGTGGCGATGGCGCTGGTGGCGGCCGTTAGCGGTCTGGTGAACTTGCTTCTGCTCAAGGAGACCCGCCCGGCGCGGCAACCGGGCAGTGGCGCAGCGCTGCCTTTTGCCCTGCTGCGCTCGCCGCGCTTTATGCTGCTCTCCCTGCTGACCAGTGCCAGCGTGACCGCCATTCTGGTCTATGTCAGCGTCTCGCCGCTGATCCTGATGAAGGAGTTTGGCTTCACCACCGAGCAGTACTCCATCGTGATGATGGTGATGGCCGGGGTGAGTATGTCTACTTCTTTCCTGACCCCTCTGCTGTTGCGCTGGCTGGGCAAACAGAAGGTGCTGGCGGTGTCTCATCTCTCCTATCTGCTGGCGGCCTGCTCACTGATCGGCAGCTGGCAGGCGGGGGGCGATATCCATCTTTTGCTGCCGGGGTTTGCGCTGGTCTGTGTCGGCTTCTCCTGTGGCTTCGGGGTAGCGATGGGGGAGGCGCTCGATGGTTGTCAGCATAACGTGGCCTTTGCCAGCGCCGTGCTCTGCATCATGCAGATCAGCCTCTCCGGCCTCTATATCTGGCTGCTGGGCCAACTTGGCTTTACTCCGTCCGAGATGCTGATCTGCGCTCTGCTGCTGGCACTGCTCAGTTACCTGGCCGTCAAAGGGCTGTTACCATGGCTCGCGCTTCGTGAAGCGCGGTCGCAGGGCTGATGGAAGATGAGAGGGGATATGCGCAATCTGGGTGAACTCGATTTAAACCTGCTGGTGGTGTTCAAGTACCTGATGCAGGAGCGCAGTGTGGCAGGGGCAGCGAAAAAGCTCTGTGTCACTCCGTCGGCGGTGAGCAAGTCTCTGGCCAAATTGCGGGAGTGGTTTGACGATCCTCTGTTTGTGCGGGTGCGGCAGGGGTTGCAGCCCACCAACCTCTCCCTGACCCTGGAGGAGGAGCTGAAGGTCTGGTTCCAGCTCACTGACAACATCACCTCGCTCAATAGCGAGGCGATCCCCGATGGTGCCCGCTTCACCCTAGTGATGGAGTCCCCCTTCTACATCAGCTTCCTGAGCGATCTGCCCATGACCATCTACCAGAAGTACCCCAACTCGGTGGTCAGGATGCTGGGGTGGGATCACCACTCCCTCAACGACATCGTCAATGGCGATGCGGATCTCGGCTTCTGCGCCCGCGAGACCCATGGCCGCTCCCTGGCCAAGGTCAACCGCTTGCCTTATTACATCGATCACGAGGTGCTGTTCACCGATCGCCCGGTGGTGTTCCTGCGCAAGGATCACCCCTTGCTCCAGCAGAAGTGGTCGCTGGAGAATTTTTTGGCCTGCCCCCAGATCAGCATGGTGTGGGAAGCGAACGATACCTGGGCCCTCGACAGTCTGCTGGAGGACGAGGGGCTGAAGCGGGAGGTGCCCATCATGGTCTCCAGCTTCGAGCAGGCGCTGCATATTGCCTCCCAGTCGAGCCACGAACTGATTGCGGTGGCGCCCTCTTACTGTGGTGGTTATGCCAGTCGGCATCACGACAATCTGATCGCCATGCCGCTGCCGCTCCCCGAGAAGCTCTACGCCCAGCTGGAGATCGCCTTCATCCTGCTGTGGCACAAACGGCACAATCAGGATGCCAAGGTGATGTGGCTGCGCAACGAGATCCGGCGGCTCTACAACGACGAATCGCCACGCTAATGTGGCCGTGACGGTGCCCATCGAGCAGCCGGAGCCATCTGCTCCGGCTTTTTGTTGTCGTATCGCCCGGATGAGTGGGCTTTTGCACGACTTAAGTGCCGAGTTCGGGTTCAACTGTGTGCCATTCAACTCTCTTTATGCACAGATTAGCCTTGGTTGCACGTCTCGAGTGAAGCTCTTTTCACGAAAAAAATTCATGTGGTTTCATTAGAAAACTTCACTAATGGTCACTTTTAAAGTGTGATCGACCATTAAGTTCCTGTATTTGCAGTGATATAGCATGACACCCCTTGGAATGGCGGGGTTAGATAGCGCCTGCGTAGGTGACTGTCAGTAGAGCGCGGCGTGAGCCAGCCCCACAGGTCGTCTGTGGCCGTGTCATGCCCCGGCTATCTGGCCACCAGCCATGAGTGACGGAGCAGAGAGGAATAAGCATCAAGGTTGATAAACCGGCTTGAGTGAAGGGATGCAGCAAAGGTAGAACCCGGAGCCGGTAACTGTACTGGGAGACGCCACTCACCATCCCCCGATAACCCGTAATTGAAACCGGCTAGATGAAAAACACCTTTCATCGAACGGGGCGCTTGCACCCGAAAATAGCCAGATTGGCAGGCTGACTGTGCTCTCCGTTATAGCAATGGCGGGCAAAAAATAGTGCGGCAGCCACCATCAGATTAATAAAAATAAATCTCAGCAAAGGCAGGTTGATATGCGTCCAGCAACAGCACCGACCGGGTTGTTACAACAACCCAAACCCTTCTTTATGATATTTTTCGTCGAACTCTGGGAGCGCTTCGGTTATTACGGCGTGCAGGGGATATTGGCGGTCTTCTTTGTGCAACAACTGGGATTTTCCCAAGAGCAATCCTTTATTACCTTCGGTGCCTTCTCGGCGCTGGTATATGGCCTGATTTCGGTCGGTGGCTATGTCGGTGACCATGTTCTCGGCACCAAGCGCACCATGGTGCTGGGGGCCGTAGTGCTGGTGATAGGCTACTTTATGACCGGTCTGTCGATCTACAATCCCGACCTGATTTTCTATGCGCTGGGCACCATTGCGGTCGGTAACTGCCTGTTCAAGGCCAATCCGGCCAGCCTGCTGTCAAAATGCTACCAGCCAAAAGATCCGCGGCTGGATGGGGCGTTTACCCTGTTTTATATGTCGATCAATATCGGCTCCCTTATTTCCCTCTCGCTCGCGCCGGTAATTGCCGAACACTACGGCTATACCGTGACCTATAACCTGTGCGGGGTGGGGCTGATTATTGCGCTGCTTACCTTCTTTGCCTGCCGCAATATGGTCAAGGATATTGGCTCCGCGCCGGATCACCTGCCGCTCGATTACAGCAAGCTGCTGCTGGTTATATTGGGCTCGGTAGCCATGGTCTTCTTCTGCGCCTGGCTGATGCACCACGTGGTGATCGCCAACATGGTGCTGATGACGGTGACCATCGCCGTGGTGATCTTCTTCTTTCGTGAGGCGTTCAAGCTTGACACAGTGGGCCGCAACAAGATGTATGTGGCCTTCGTGCTGATGCTGGAGGCGGTGCTCTTCTACGTGCTGTATGCCCAGATGCCGACGTCTCTGAACTTCTTTGCCATCAACAACATGCACCACGAGATGCTGGGCATGAGCGTCAACCCAATCAGCTTCCAGGCGCTCAACCCATTCTGGGTGGTGGTGGGTAGCCCGGTACTCGCGATGATCTATACCCGGATGGGCAGCAAGGGGCGGGATCTCACCATGCCGCTCAAGTTCACCCTCGGGATGTTCTTCTGCTCGCTGGGCTTTCTGACGGCGGCGGCATCCGGCTGGTGGTTTGCCGATGAGCAGGGGCTGACCTCCCCCTGGTTTATGGTGCTTATCTACCTGTTCCAGAGTCTGGGCGAGCTGATGATCAGTGCGCTGGGGCTGGCGATGGTCGCCGCGCTGGTGCCACAACGGTTGATGGGCTTCATTCTCGGAATGTGGTTCCTGACTCAGGCGATGGCATCCCTGCTGGGTGGCTATGTGGCGACCTTTACCGCCGTGCCGCAAGGGATGACGGATCCGCTGCAAACTTTGCCCATTTACACCGGCGTATTTGGCAAGATCGGGATGGCGACCCTGCTGATTGCGGTAGTGATGGGGCTGATGGTGCCCTGGCTCAACCGGATGATGAATGCGACGCCGACAGAGGCCGAAGGTCTGGTCGCGGGTCCATCACAGGCGTAATGAGGGGAGGATAGTGCGAGACAAGGCAAGGGCGGCGACCCTTGCCTTGCTGTTGATGGCTTAGTTGTACTGCTCTTCCATCCAGGCTTCGACGATCAGCTGCGCCGATACCCCGTCCACACTGCCTTTCTCCAGCGCGCGATAGCCGCCTCGCTCAAACAGGCGGGCGCGGGCATCTGTGGTGGTGAGTCGTTCATCCTTGAACTCCACCGGCTTGCCGAAACGGCCATGCAGCCGGTTGCCGAATTTGCGGGCCCGTACCGTGATCTCCTGATCGGTGCCATCCATGTTCAGCGGCAGACCGACCACCAGCAGGTCCGGTTGCCACTCCTTGAGCAGCTTCTCAATCTCGTCCCAGTTGGGGATGCCGTCGTTGGCCTTGAGGGCGCGCAGAGGCTGGGCGGTGCCAGTCAGCTCCTGACCGATGGCGACACCAATGCTCTTGGTGCCATAGTCAAAGCCCATGATGCTGCGTGATGACATAACTGATAAATCCTCGAAATAGAGAGCGGAGCGGGCCAGCCGATCAGCTGTGGCCGATGTCGCTGGAGAGGTGAACCGGGTTCACCCCTATGCTGGCGGCAGCTTGCTGCCAACGTTTGTGAATGGGGGTCTTGAACACCAGAGCCGGATTGGGGGGGATCACCAGCCAGGCGCCGTCCACCAGCTCCTGCTCCAGCTGCCCGGCGCTCCAGCCGGCATAGCCAAGGGCCACCAGCCAATGGGCAGGAGCCTCGCTCGTACCCAGGGTTTCCAGAATATCCTTGGAGGTGGTCACCATCATCTCATCCCCCACCTGCAGGGTGGAGTTGAAACCGGGGCGGAAGCTGTGCAGCACGAAGCCGCGATCGGCGTGAACCGGCCCCCCTTGCAGTACCGGCTGCTTGAGCTCCGGGTTGTTGGGCGGATTGAGCTGGAGCTGGGTCAGCATGGTTTCCAGCGACATCTCCACCGGAATGTTGACGACCAGTCCCATGGCGCCCTCTTCGTTGTGCTCGCACAGATAGACCAGCGAGCGCTCGAAGTAGGGATCCGTCAGGCTTGGCATGGCAAGCAGGAAGTGATTTTGCAGTGTTTGCATAGAGGCCAAATAGTGCAAAGGTATTTGAGGTCAATTATGGCAGTTGATCCCCATGGGAAAAACCGCTTTTTGGGCTGGGCGAGATCCCGCCTCTTTCCGGATTGCCTTGAAACAGAGAGGGTGGCGCTGGGCCTCCCTCTCTGTTTCCGGGCTTGTCAGGGACGGGTTACCCCTGAACAGGCCGGTTAGCCTGCCTAGCGATTATTTGCCCAGCCGACGCTCGATGGCATCCATCAACATGCCGGTGATGTGCACATCGAAGGCCGCTTCAATCTCGCGAATGCAGGTCGGGCTGGTGACGTTAATCTCGGTCAGCCGATCGCCGATGATGTCGAGGCCGACGAAGATAAGGCCCTTCTCTTTTAACGTCGGGCCCACCGCGCGGGCGATAGCCCAGTCAGCTTCGCTCAGGGGACGCGCTTCACCACGGCCACCGGCCGCCAGATTGCCACGGGTCTCACCCTGCGCCGGAATGCGGGCGAGGCAGTAGGGAACCGGTTCACCGTCCACCACCAGCACCCGCTTGTCGCCATCCTTGATGGCGGGCAGATAGGTCTGCGCCATGCAGTATTGGCTGCCGTGGGCGGTCAGGGTCTCGATAATCACCCCGACGTTGGCGTCATCCTCCTTCATGCGGAAGATGGAGGCGCCGCCCATGCCGTCCAAGGGCTTCAAGATCACGTCTTTGTGCTTCGCGTGGAAGGCGCGCAGCTTGTCGGCGCGGCGGGTCACCAGCGTGGTCGGGGTGTGCTCGGCAAACCAGGCGGTGTAGAGCTTCTCGTTGGCATCGCGCAGGCTCTGCGGCTTGTTGACAATAAGGCAACCCTCATCCTCTGCCCGCTCCAGCATGTAGGTGGCGTAGATAAATTCGGTGTCGAACGGCGGATCCTTGCGCATCAGGATCACATCGAGGTTGGAGAGGGGCTGATCCACCACCTCGCCCAGCGTGTACCAGTCGGCATAGTCATATTTGACGGTCAGCGGGCGCATGGTGCCAAAGGCGCGACCGGCTTCCATGTAGAGATCCTTCATCTCCAGATAGAAGAGCTCATAGCCGCGCTTTTGCGCCTCTTCGAGCATGGCAAAGCTGGAATCTTTCTTGATGTTGATGGCCGAGATGGGGTCCATCACGATGCCGAGTTTAATGGTCATCCGCTGTTCCTTTTTAATGGCTCGATAGGGTTGTAGGGTCGATTAGCGCAGCGTAATCGGCCGCTTGCGGCTGCGTCGATGCAGCCATGGGGCTGATTGATGCGGCCGATAGTATCAAGCGAGATCGCCAAAGCGGCACTGCAGCGCAGTGATCGCAGTCAGGGCGGCAGTTTCGGTGCGCAGCACCCGCGGCCCCAGCAGCATCTCTTTGAAATCTTCCTGCACGGTACGGGCGATCTCGTCGCTCGACAAGCCCCCTTCCGGGCCAATCAGCAGGCGCACACCATGCTCGGGAACGGGCAGGGTGTTGATGCTGTACTCGGCACGCGGGTGCAGGTTGAGCTTGAGCTCTTTGGTCTCTTCCGCCAGCCAGGCGTCCAACTCCATCGGCATACGCACTTCGGGCACCACGTTGCGGCCGCACTGTTCGCAGGCGCTGATCACCACCTTCTGCCACTGCTCGCGCTTCTTCTCCAGTCGATCGGCCGGCAACTTGACGCCGCAGCGTTCGGAGAAGAGCGGGGTGATGCAGGTGACGCCCAGCTCCACCGATTTCTGGATGGTGAAGTCCATCTTGTCGCCACGGCTGATCACCTGACCGAGGTGGATGGCCAGCGGTGACTCCACCGATTGAACGTCGCAGCTGTCGATGGTCACTTCCACCGACTTTTTGCCGACGCTGGCGATGGTGGCGGGATATTGATTGCCATCGCCGTTGAACAGCTCGAGCTGCTGGCCAGGCTGCATGCGCAGCACCCGGCCGATATGGTTGGCGCCGTCTTCCGACAGGGCGATAGTCTGGCCAACTTGCAGGGTGGCCGGTTCATAGATACGTGGAATGCGCATGGCTGCTTGTCAGTCTCTTGCTTGGAAACCCTTTATATCCTGCGGCAAGCAAGGCTCACGCGGCAATAGGGAAGGGCTTCATGATAGGAGGGGTGATCCCCTCCCTGGTCAAATGGGGTTATTGGCACTGCTTTTCAATAAAGGGATTGGTATTGCCCTGCAGCTTGCCGATGCGGCGGTTGCGCTCGCACTCCCAGCCCTCTGCCGGGTACTGCCTGTCCCAGGCTTCAAACAGTTTACGCTGTTGCGCTGCCAGACGCAGCCCATACTGCTGGCTCATGTAGAGGTAGGCGCGGGCAATCTGGCCCCGTACCGGCCCCTTGGGCGGCTGCACTCGACGATCCTTGAAATCCACCAGCATCTGGCACTGACCGTACTGATCCGGCTTGCCGTTCCAGTCGGAGAAGCGGAAGTTGGCCCGATCGCCGTTTACCTCGCCAATGGCGGGGAAGAGGTTGTGCATGTCCCCCTCCATCTTGTTGAACTCGGGACTCGCTTTTTCGCAATTCTTGCGACCGCCATCCTGCCAGCACTGCAGCTGGTGGCCGAACTCCCAGGCGGGGACCACGTGTTCCCACTCGATGCGGGCGGCGCGTTTGGCCTGCTTGCGCGGCTCATAGCCGCAGCTGGCGAGATCCGGGCTCATCTTCTTGCCCTGATAGTCAATGTCGCAGCCGCAGTAGAAGGTGGTGACCGCAGGCTGGCTGCGATAGAGCTTCATCAGATCCTGCTTGGCTTCACGAAAGGTCTGGGCGTGCAGGGGTGCGCTGAGCAGCGGCAAACCGGCCAGCAGGGTCAGGGCGAGGGAGGAGATGAAACGCATGGGATTCCTTGCAAAACGGGGTGATTGATGAACGATGGCGGGCACCCTACCACAGTGGCGCGACACAAGCTGGCTTACTGCTCTGGCTCCGGCCGTTCCCGCTCCAGCGGCTGCTTGCAGCGGCGGCAGTGGTAGCGGGCCTCGCCGCGCACCACCTTGTTGTGGCGGCGAATAGAGAGCTGATGCTTCTGGCAGTGACAGCGATAGGGCACGGTGCGCTGGGCCAGTACCGCCAGATCGAAGCTGTGGGTGGTTCTGGGCTCAAGGCCGAACACCTCCCGCATCACCGATTGCCACTGGCGGCCGTGGGGCAAGACCCGGCTTTTGCCGCGACCTTCACCCCACAGGGCATAGACCAGCAGATGGGCCACCTCGTGGGGCACCACCTCATCCAGAAACGCCTGCTGGTTGGCCTGATAGAGGGCAGGGTTGAAGCGCAACTCCCAGGTTTGCAGCCGCGCCGATCCCGCCGCCCGGCCCCGCATATTGCAGTAGATCCGCGGGCGTGGGAAGGGGCGGCCAAGGCGCGCCTCGGCCTGCACAAAGCAGGCTTCTACGCGTTGTTGCAGCAGGGCGACAAGCTGGGAAGGGGTGGCAGACATCAACATCTCGTCAAATGGCGGATAAGCAAAAGGGGAGCCAGGCTCCCCTTTTATCACAACAGCGAGCCTTACAGGCCAGCGGCAGAACGCAGCAGTTCGGCCTTGTCGGTCTGCTCCCACGGGAACTCGTCGCGACCGAAGTGACCGTAGGCTGCGGTAGCCTGGTAGATAGGACGCTTCAGATCCAGCATTTCGATCAGACCATACGGGCGCAGTTCGAAGTGCTCGCGCACCAGCTTGACCAGCAGCTCCTCGGCGACCTTGGCAGTACCGAAGGTTTCGACGCTGATGGAGGTCGGCTCGGCCACACCGATGGCGTAGGAGATCTGGATTTCACAGCGATCGGCCAGACCGGCGGCCACGATGTTTTTGGCAACGTAGCGGGCAGCGTAGGCTGCGGAGCGGTCAACCTTGGACGGATCCTTACCGGAGAAGGCGCCACCACCGTGACGAGCCATGCCGCCGTAGGTGTCGACGATGATCTTGCGACCGGTCAGACCGCAGTCACCCATCGGGCCGCCGATAACGAAACGGCCGGTCGGGTTGATGAAGTATTTGGTGTCCTTGTTGACCCACTCGGCCGGCAGCACCGGCTTGATGATCTCTTCGCGTACCGCTTCAACCAGATCCTTGTGGCTGATGGATTCAGCGTGCTGGGTAGACAGTACAACGGCATCCACACCGATGATCTTGCCTGCGTCGTCGTAGGCAAAGGTCAGTTGGCTCTTGGCATCCGGACGCAGCCACGGCAGGGTGCCGTTCTTGCGTACTTCAGCCTGACGTTTCACCAGCAGGTGAGAGTAGGTGATGGGGGCCGGCATCAGCACGTCGGTTTCGTTGGTGGCGTAGCCGAACATCAGGCCCTGGTCGCCAGCGCCCTGCTCCAGCGGATCGCTGCGGTCAACGCCCTGGTTGATGTCCGGGGACTGTTTGCCGATGGCGTTCAGCACGGCGCAGGAGTCAGCATCGAAGCCCATGTCGGAGTGGGTGTAGCCGATTTCACGTACGGTATCACGCACGATCTCTTCGATATCAACCCAGGCAGAGGTGGTTACTTCGCCGGCCACCATGACCATACCGGTCTTGACCAGTGTCTCGCAGGCAACACGGGCCTTGGTATCTTGCTTGAGGATGGCGTCCAGTACCGCATCGGAGATCTGGTCCGCAATCTTGTCGGGATGGCCTTCGGAGACCGACTCGGAAGTAAACAGCTTTGCCATGATAAGAGTCTCAGCTTGTCTGGGTTATCGCCACAGCAATAACCGGATGAATAGGATGGTGTAGAGGTATCTACATCTGGACGTCTATTTTAATTAGCGCCCCCCGTGATTGCCAGCACTATTTTGTCGCGCAGTGTCCAATGGGTCACAAGCGGTGCTCTCCTATCCCGAAAGGGATGGAAATCAAACGTTTTTCTCTGGTTGCTTTGGTCAATAAAGGGCAAGAAAAGCGATTGTCCTCCCAAAGCCACTTTATTCATCCAGATAATATTTGCACGCCGCGCGCCCTGCTGGGACAATAACGCGCCTTAATCTTGGCCATCAAATGAAGCAATCGCAGGAGATTCAGATGCCTTCTCGTAAAGAGCTTGCCAATGCCATTCGTGCATTGAGTATGGATGCCGTTCAAAAAGCCAACTCCGGTCACCCGGGCGCCCCCATGGGAATGGCGGATATCGCCGAAGTGCTGTGGCGTAGCCACCTCAGACATAACCCGAACAACCCCAAGTGGGCCGACCGCGACCGTTTCATTCTCTCCAACGGCCACGGCTCCATGCTGCTGTACTCCCTGCTGCACCTCTCCGGTTATGACCTCTCCATCGACGATCTGAAAAACTTCCGCCAACTGCACTCTCGCACCCCAGGTCACCCGGAGTACGGCTATGCACCGGGCGTGGAAACCACCACTGGCCCGCTGGGTCAGGGCATCACCAACGCCGTTGGTATGGCGATCGCCGAAAAAGCCATGGCTGAGCAGTTCAACCAGCCGGGCCACGACATCGTTGACCACTACACCTACGCCTTTATGGGCGACGGCTGCCTGATGGAAGGTATCTCCCACGAAGCGTGCTCCCTGGCAGGCACCCTGCAACTGGGCAAACTGATCGCGTTCTGGGATGACAACGGTATCTCCATCGACGGTCACGTAGAAGGCTGGTTCACCGACGACACCGTCAAGCGTTTCGAAGCCTACGGCTGGCACGTTATCCCGGCTGTTGACGGTCACAGCCCGGAAGCCATCAATGCCGCCATCGAAGCCGCCAAGGCCGAGACCGGCAAGCCGACTCTGATCTGCTGCCGCACCATCATCGGTTACGGCTCCCCGAACAAATCCGGTTCTCACGACTGCCACGGCTCACCGCTGGGCAACGACGAGATCGCCGCTGCTCGCGCCTTCCTGAAGTGGGACCACGCGCCGTTCGTTATCCCGGCCGATATCGCTGCCGAGTGGAACGCTCAGGAGAAGGGTGCTGCACTGGAAGCCGACTGGGCTGCCAAGTTCGCCGCCTATGAAGCCGCTCACCCGACTCTGGCTGCCGAATTCAAGCGCCGCACCGCTGGCGAACTGCCGGCCAACTGGGCTGCTGAATCCGCCAAGATCATCGAAACCCTGCAAGCCAACCCGGCCAAGATCGCAACCCGTAAAGCGTCCCAGAACTCTCTGGAAGCCTTCGGCAAGCTGCTGCCGGAGTTCATGGGTGGCTCTGCTGACCTGGCTCCGTCCAACCTGACCATGTGGTCCGGCTCCAAGTCTCTGACCAACGACGATGCCTCCGGCAACTACATCCACTACGGTGTACGCGAGTTCGGCATGTCCGCCATCATGAACGGTATCGCCCTGCACGGTGGTTTCATCCCCTACGGCGCTACCTTCCTGATGTTTATGGAGTATGCCCGCAACGCCCTGCGCATGGCCGCCCTGATGAAGCAGCGCGCTATCTTCGTTTACACCCACGACTCCATCGGTCTGGGTGAAGATGGCCCGACTCACCAGCCGGTTGAGCAGATCGCCTCCCTGCGTCTGACTCCGAACATGAGCACCTGGCGTCCGTGTGACCAGGTTGAATCTGCCATCGCCTGGAAACACGCCATCGAGCGTACCGACGGCCCGACCTCTCTGATCTTCTCTCGTCAGAACCTGGCCCAGATGGATCGTACTGCCCAGCAACTGGCCGACACTGCCAAGGGTGGCTACGTGCTGAAGGATTGCGCCGGTACTCCGGAGCTGATCCTGATCGCCACCGGTTCCGAAGTGGAACTGGCCGTTGCCGCCTATGAGCAGCTGACTGCCAAGGGCCGTGCCGTGCGCGTGGTCTCTCTGCCGTCTACCGACGTGTTCGACGCCCAGTCTGCCGAGTACAAAGAGTCCGTCCTGCCGTCCTCCGTCACCAAGCGTGTGGCCATCGAAGCCGGCATCGCTGACTACTGGTACAAGTACGTCGGTTTCGGCGGCAAGATCATCGGTATGACCACCTTCGGTGAGTCTGCTCCGGCCGAGCTGCTGTTCAAGGAATTTGGCTTTACCGTGGAAAACGTGGTTGCGACCGCAGAGTCCCTGTAATAGCTGACAATTGGGTCGTTCTGACCCAATAGCCGGAAAATAAAACGCCCTCCATCGCAAGATGGGGGGCGTTTTTTTATTATAAATCTTCCATTTTTAGCTCCAGTCGATACTATATTGTATGTTTTGCATTCATTGTTTCTGACCTTACGGATTAGCTATAGAAAAATGACCTAGCTCTAAATGCGAGATTAAAATATGTATTATCATGTAATTGTTGAAACAACAGAAAAAAAATAAAAAAGGTGATTATGAACGCTGCTACGAATTTGATTGCACAGACCTTGATGAAATAATTGAACTAATTGTTCGCCCATATACAAAAGATGAACGGATATATATATCAGGTCGACATATAACGAGTCAATGTATCAGATCTTTGAAAGTTAAGTCCTCAGAAGATACGTTGGATAATATTCGTGTTATTGCGCAAAGTAATGTTGCTCGAGGTATTCCAATATTTCATACGAGAATCACGATTGTAAACAGTGATAAAGATGTAAATGACATTACTAAAAGTGTCATCAAGTCGGTTGGGGATATTTTAAAGCCTAATAAAGAAGTGCAGTTAAACACGTTGTTAAATAGCAATGATATTTTTATTGTCCATGGAAGAGATGAGCTAGCTAAAATTAGTGTTGCACGATTTATTGAAAAAATGGATTTCTCAGCAATAATTCTTCACGAACAAGCAAGTGCTGGGCAGACAATAATAGAAAAAATAGAAGAACATACAAACGTTGGTTTCGCGATTGTATTATACACGCCGTGTGATGTCGGTGGTATCTCCAGTGATAATGAGCTAAAAGCTAGAGCTAGGCAAAATGTAGTATTCGAACATGGTTATTTGATCGGCAAGCTGGGGCGTCAAAAGGTTTGTGCCTTGGTTAAAGATGAAATAGAAATACCAAATGATATTAGTGGGGTTGTCTACATACCTTTTGATGATGGAGGCGCATGGCATTTAGCTCGTAGGTTCGATTAGCGAAGCGTAATCGGACGTTCGCGTTCTTTACGTCGATGCCATAAAAGTAATATCCCTTCCTGTTACATAAAAAGAGACCGGCCATCAGCCGGTCTCTTTTTATTATTTAACGCAACCTTAAACCTGCGGCGGGGTACTTTCCGCGTTGGATATCACCGCATCCACCTCGGCCTGCTCCACTATGGCCTTATCAATCTGACGACAAGGGTGCCATGGTTAATACCAGCTTGCCGATATGACGGCCTGAATCCAGCAAATGGTGGGCGGCGGCGGCCTCATGCAGCGGGAAGGTCTGGTAAACCTGCGGTTTGACCTCACCGCGTTCGATAAATGGCCAGACATGAGTTTGCAACTGGGCAATCAGTTCGGCTTTTTCTTGCGGAGTACGCGAGCGCAGGGTGGAGCCGATATGGGTCAGCCGCTTTTGCAGCATGGGAAACAGATCCAGATTGGGGGCGGCGCCCGCAATAATGCCGATCTGGACTATGCGACCATTGATGGCGGCCGCCGCATAGTTGCGCGCGACATACTCTCCGCCAATGATATCGAGAATGATGTCGGCGCCATGGCCATCGGTGGCTGCATGCACTGCCTCGACAAAATCCTCCTCCTTGTAGAGCACGGCCACATCCGCGCCCAGCTTGATGCTGGCGGCCTGCTGCTCGGGTGAGCCGACCGTGGTGATGATTTTTGCGGCGCCAAATGCCTTGGCCAGCATGGTGGCGGTCGTGCCGATGCCGGAGGCGCCGCCATGGATCAAGATAATGTCCCCTTTTTTAAACTGGCCCCGTTCAAACATATTTGACCAGACCGTCATAAAGGTTTCCGGCAGTGCCGCGGCTTCGACAAAGCTCAATCCGGGCGGCAGGGGCAGGACATTGCTCTGGTGGGCGACGCTGTACTCGGCATAGCCGCCACCCGAAATCAGCGCGGCGACCTTGTCGCCAATCTTGAGATGGGTCACCTGCTCCCCCTTGGCGACCACGACCCCGGCGACCTCCAGCCCGGGAATATCCGATGCTCCTGCCGGAGGCGGGTAGAGCCCTTTGCGCTGCATCACATCCGGCCCATTGATGCCGGTCGCATAGTGCCGGATCAAAACCTCATCGGGCTTGGGCGCTGGTGTGGCGCGGGTGGTCAGTTGCAAGACATCGGGGCCACCTGGCTGGGTAATCTCTACCGCGCTCATGGTGGCGGGAATGGAATAGGCGTTATGCATCAGCGGCTCCTTGTAACGAGGTGATATGAGGTTCCCCGGATGGGCTGAGCACCAAGATAGTGGAGATTGCTGATGAATAAACGCAGTATTATCCCTCACCTGTAATGCAAAAATGCATTTCAACCGGGAGTCGTGATGAACTGGGATGATGCGAAAATTTTTCTGGCGTTGCATCGGGAAGGGAGCCTGCGAGGCGCCGCCCGTGTGGTCGGGGTCGATCAGGCCACCATTGGCAGACGGATTGCCGCACTGGAGCATCGTCTGGCGGCCACGCTGTTTCTCCGCACATCCAAAGGGTATGTGCTGACCCATGTCGGGGAGATAGTGCTGGCCAGCGCCCAGCAGATGGAGCTGGCGGCCATTGATTTTGTGCGGGCGGCGCAAGGGGTCGACAACCGTCTGGTTGGGGAGGTCAGCGTGGCGACCACAGACACCCTGGGGATGGATTTCCTGATACCGGCTCTGACCGAGCTGCATCAGCGTTATCCCGATATCAGGGTCATCCTCAATACCTCGACCCAGGTGGTCAATCTGTCTCTGCGGGAAGCGGATATCGCGATCCGGACGGTGAAGCCGGACAATCCCGACCTGATTATTCGCAAGCTGGCCTCCTGGCCGGTCGGGTTGTATGCCTCCGCCGACTATCTGGCTCGCCATGGCATTCCCGAAGCGGGCACCGGTTTTGCGGGCCATTCGCTGGTGGTGTATGAGCCCCACTGGCAGAGCGCGCGATCCCCCATGATGCTCGAAGAGGCGGCCGAGGGGGCCACGGTCGCCGCGGGGGTCAATACCAGCCTGATGCTGCGTCAGGCCCTGCTGATGGGGCTGGGGCTTGGCGAGGTGGCGGTTCCGCTCGCCGAGCAAGCCGGGTTGGTGCGGGTCTGGCCCGAGCGGCAGTTACAGCAATCCTACGATGTCTGGCTGGTGACCCATCAGGATGTGCAGCATGCCGCGCGGGTCAGAGCGGTCATGGATGCCATCGTCAAGGCATTTGCCGCAATGGACTAACCCTGGCGGGCGCTCTGTTCAGGTTTTGTCGCAGCGCTGTCACATCCCTTGCCATTGTCATGGCGGTTGAGGGAAAACCCTCATTTACTTGGTCTCTGACAGTCAATACTGTGAGACCGAGTCCACCACTACTGGAGCCTGACCCATGACCGACATGCTTGTTGACGATAAACAACCAACCCCGGATCCGGCAGAGCAGAATGCCTTCTTCCCGTCGCCCTACTCCCTGAGCCAGTTCACCTCGCGCAAATCTGACCTTGCCGGGGCCGACTATCCCGCTCCTTATCGGGAGGGGCGCTGGAAGATCCTGCTGATCGGGGCCGATGAGCGCTATCTGCCCACCGACAACGGCACCCTGTTTTCCACCGGCAACCATCCGGTCGAAACCCTGCTCCCCATGTATCACCTCGACAAGGCGGGCTTTGCCTTTGACGTGGCCACCCTCTCCGGCAATCCGGTCAAGTTCGAGTGGTGGGCCATGCCCAGCGAAGATGAAGAGGTGCTGGGTCTCTATGGCAAATATCAGGCGCAGTTCCGCCAACCGGCCAAGCTGGCCGACTTGCTGAAGCAGGCGCTGGCCGCCGACTCGGACTATATCGGCGTCTTTATTCCCGGCGGCCACGGCGCCCTGATGGGGCTGCCGGAGAGTGCCGAGGTGAAAGCGCTGCTGGAGTGGGCGATGGCCAACGATCGCTTCATCATCTCCCTCTGTCACGGGCCTGCTGCTTTGCTGGCGGTGGCCAATCCAGAGACCTTCGCGGGCTACAAGATCTGCGCCTTCCCCGATGAGCTGGATGCCCAGACCCCGGCAATTGGCTATATGCCGGGCCACCTCACCTGGAAGTTTGGCGAGAAGCTCAAAGAGATTGGCTTTGAGATCGTCAACAACGGCATCTCGGGAGAGGTGTGCCGGGATCGCAATCTGCTGACCGGTGACAGCCCGCTGGCGGGCAATAACCTCGGCAAGCTGGCCGCCACCACCTTGCTGGAGGCGGTTGCCAAGCGATGAGGTTGTCGTCATCGCCAGCGAATGCGTTGCAGGTCGCGGTGGCGCTGGAAGGGTGCCAGCGGCTGGAGGAGATCCAGCAACTGGTGCGCGCCTTTGCCACCCCGCTGGGGTATCACCGCTTTGCGCTCTTCTCCATCAGTGCCAGCGAGGAGGGGGTGGTCGAGCATCTCTACTGGCTGGAGGGGGAGTGGCTGGAGAGCGGCGAGGCGGTCGACCTGCATGCCTATATGCGCGAGTGCCCGATGGCGATGCATATCAGGGAGCGAGACCAGCCCTTCTTCTGGAGCAAAACGGTTGGCGCTGCTGGCGAGCAGTACCGTATCGTTCGCCAGCCTGAGGAGCCTGGCCGACATGGCTTGCAGGTTCCCGTCTATGGGCCGTTGGGACTGGAAGGGGCGATGAGCTTTGGCGGCGATCAGATCGATGCCAGTGCCCACACTCGGGTTGGCCTTGCGCTGATCGCGGCGGCGGCTTTTCATGCAGCTCGTCGGCTGATGGAGATGCCTGTAGAGGGCCACGAGCGTGGCCTCACTGGGCGCGAGCGCGAAGTGCTGGAGTGGGTCTCCCGGGGTTGGCGCCATGCCGATATCGCCACCACCCTGAAGCTTTCGGTGCGCACGGTCGAGAACCATCTGCGCAGTGCCCGCCGTCGACTCGGTGTGGCCACCACGGCAGAGGCGGTCAGAGTGGCGATCAGGAACCGCGATATCGAGGGTTGAGGGGTCATCCCTTTGTCAGGCATGTAAAAAGAGACCGGCCATCAGCCGGTCTCATTTTTTATTGAGCGTAACCCTTACGCCTGTGGCGCGGTGCTTTCGGCGTTGGACATCACCGCATCAATTTGCACCAGAGCGCCGGCGGGCAGCTCACTGACCCCGATTACGGTGCGGGCAGGCAGATAACCCGGGAAATATTTGATGTAGATGGCGTTGACCGCATCAAGGTCGGCGATATTGCCGAGCTGGATATTGACCTTGACGATATCGTCCATCACATGTCCGATGCTCTCCACAATCGCCTTGATATTGTTCAGGCACTGGGCGGTCTGCTCCTTGATGCAGCCAGCCAGGATCTTGCCGGTGGCGGGGTCTATCGGCAGTTGGGCAGAGAGATGGTTGTAGTGGGAGAAGGCGACAGTCTGGCAATGGAGCGGGCTGCGCGGTGCCTTGTCGGTATTGCGGGCGCGGATCACCAGATTGTGACGGTCTTCCACCAGTTGCGGCGGGGTGCCGTCACCGTGGGAGATGACCGCATCCATCTGCACCCGTGCCCCCATGGGCAGGGCGGCGGCACTGACCACCGAGCGGGCAGGCAGGTAGGCCACGGCGCGGGCAATGGCAGAGTCGGGGAAGAAGGTGGTGTAGACCTCGTTGACGGCCTCCAGATCGGCCAGATCGGTCAGATAGACGGTGACCTTGACGATATCGTCAAACGGCACGTCGATGCTCTCCAGCACCGCCTTGATATTGCGCAGGCACTGGCCCGCCTGCTCCTTGATGCCACCAGCAACCAGCTGGCCCGAGGCTGCATCCACCGGCAGCTGGGCGCCGATATTGTTGTAGTGGGAGAAGGCCACGGTATGGGTGGAGAGCGGATTGTGCGGCGCCTTGTCACTGTTGCGGGCGAGCTTCACCAGCGGGCAAGGATCTTGCGGGAAGGTGCCTTCGCCGTTGGAGATGATGGCATCAATCTGCACCAGCGCACCCAGCGGCAGGGCGGCGACGGCGAGGGTGGTGCGGGTCGGCAGATAGCCCGGGAAGAATTCGCGATAGACGGCGTTGACCGCCTCCAGATCCGCCATCTCTTTCAGGAAGATGGTCGCTTTCACCATATCGTCCATCACATGGCCGATGCTCTCGATGATCGCCTTGAGGTTGCTCAGGCACTGTCTGGCCTGCGCGGTGACATCGCCGCTTACCATCTTGCCGGTGGCGGGATCGACCGGCAGCTGGGCGGAGATATTGTTGTAATGAGAAAACGCCACCGTTTGGGTGCAGGGGCCCAGATCCTGGGGTGCATGGGGGGTATTTCTTGCCGACTTGATGATGGTGCCACTCATAGATATGCCTCTTTTTAATATTTGTTGTTCATTCAGGTACAGGTTTACCCCATCTCGTTGTGCGCCATGGCCACTGCGCCAGCGGCGGCATCCCCGGTTATTATTTGTGATCCACTCAATTACTGAGAGCAATAAGGGAGGAGAGGACAGGGTAGATATTTCAGACGCTGCGATTCTATGAGTGGCTATCAGGGGTTGCAAACCGCTGATTGCATTTCTATGAGATGGCTCAATGGGTGCAAATTTAATGTGATTGCTATTCAATTCATGCTGAATAGTCACCTGTTTGTCCGCCAATGGCCATGCATCGAGCAATAGTCCAGTCCGGGCGGGGGTTGGGGCAGATACCTTGGTAGTGAAGGAGTGTAAAGAAAGGGTTAATGCGATGCATCAAGCTGCCATCAAACGATTTTATTGTGCATAGATATGTACTTTATGTTTTTTTAGTCATCTATCTTGCCGCGAAAAAATATGCTAGCAGAGATTACTGTAACAGTAGTTAAAGATGTGGCTGGAATATAATTCAAATATTTGCATGGGGGATGCTTGTTAATTATCGGTAGGCTGACGGTTGGCCCAGATTCGGAGCGTTTTTATCTTTTTATATATCTGGTGAAATATGCGTGACACAGCCCAGTAGTCCCATATCGAGGTGACCAGGGTTGGCAATATATCGGCTGACCAGGTGCGGCATGGTCAAGGCATCAAACAAGAGGATGACCTTGGCTCGACGCAGCGCTGTAGATCGGGCTCTCTGCGCCGGTTGTAGTCTACAGCCTGCCAGGGATGAAAGGGTCGCGGGCGAGGCCAGCTGCCGTGGCATGGTTTTCTGGGGGATTGTTAACAAAAATGTGAACGAGATCACCGGATGGACAAGGGTTTAAGGCTGGAAATGGAGCAGAAAGGAGTAGAATGGCACTTTATTTTTGAGGGTCATTCGATGCCCAACTATCACTTTTTCACGCTGGGCCAGGCGCTTACCTATCTCGATGCCAATGCCCCGCGCTATAGCGATGAGCGTCGTCAACTGGTTGAGCAGGGATTTGCCGCCATGGCGGCCCCCATCTTTGCAGATACGCCGGTTGAAGCACTGGCGTTGCTGCGCCAGCATCAGGCATGGAAGGAGGAAGCCATGGTCGATGCACTCTCCTTTACAGTTGCCACCGGGCCGACGCTCGTCTCCTGTTTGCAGGAGAACCCTTTATCCGCGAGTTGAACAGCATCATGGCACCATTGAGGTGGCGCCATGTTGCCGCTGTCCGCTTGCGATCTACCTCTGGTGCAGTTCGCCTTCCATTACCAGTAGAGTATCCATCCCCGCCGCCTTGCCAGCCTCAAGCCCGATCCGGGTATCTTCAAATACCAGACAGTTGGCGGGATTGGCGCCGAGCAGCTCGGCCACCCGCAAAAAGGTGTCGGGATGCGGTTTGTGGTTGGTGACATCATCGGCGCTCACCACCACAGAGATATAGGCATCGAGTCCGGTGCTTTTGAGGATGGCCTCCGCCTGATTGCGCGGTGAGCCGGTGCCAATCCCCATCTTGACCTTGCCGTGATAGTGCCTGACCAGCTCCCACATCTTGGGAAAGACGCTGACCTTGTCGATATGGGCCATGTAGAGGGCAATCTTGCGACGGGTAAAAGCCTCGACATCCACCGTCAGCCCCTGCTGCTCGGCCAGCATGGCGATGATCTTGCGGGTGGGAATGCCGCCGTACTGATAGAGCTGATCCCGCTCGAAGGGGATGCCGAATTCGGCGCAGGTGAGCTCCCAGGCATCCAGATGAAGGGGCATGGAATCTACCAAAGTGCCATCCATATCGAAAATCAGGGCATCGTAGTGATCAAACCCGTACTGCTCACGCTCGCTCATGGGGGCTCCTCGAATCAAATAGAGCAGGCTAGCAGAAACGGTCGGCACTTTGTGGGATCGGCTTCATGGTTGGGTAGATTGTGGCCGCCGTTTTTTCTATCTCTTGCTGATTTGTGAGACAATAATCCGTTCATTGCCGGATACTTTGGCATATCAGATCAGCGAGTCCGCTTATGACCTCGAAAATATCCCCTAAAACCATCTTCTCCAGTGTGGCGCTGGTGATTGCGCTCGGTTCACTGGAAAAGAGCATAGTCACCACCCCGCTGCCCATGATTGGCGCCGAGCTGCATGCCGGTGCCGCCCTCACCTGGGTGGTCACCGCCTACCTGCTGGCGGCCACCGCCGTGCTGCCCCTCTACGGCAAGTTGAGCGATCTCTTTGGCCGGGTGCGGATGCTCAATATCGGCATCGGCCTGTTTCTGGCGGGCTCGGTGGCCTGCGCCCTCTCCCAGGATCTGCAGACCCTGCTGGCAGCGCGGGTGCTGCAAGGGCTGGGGGGCGGCGGTCTGATTGCCCTCGCGTTTACCGTGATTGCCGACACCATTCCGCCGCGGGAGGTGGGCAAATATCAGGGCTACATTTCGGCGGTCTATGCGGTCTCCAGCATCGCTGGCCCCTTGCTCGGCGGCTATTTCACCGAGCAGCTCAGCTGGCGCTGGATCTTCTGGATCAATCTGCCGCTCGGGGCGCTGGCAGTCTTTCTCATCAACCGCAACCTCAAGCAGCTCAACGTGCGCCGCCACAGTCGCTTCGACTGGAAGGGGGCGGCTCTGCTGATTACCGTCACCACGCTCACCCTGTTGCTGCTCTCGCCGGAAGCGGCGCTGCCTGCAGTCTGGCTCTCGGCGGCGCTGGGCGTTGCATTGCTGCTGCTGATTCTGATTGAGCGGCGTGTCCACGACCCCATATTGCCCGCCCATCTGGCACGGCTGCCCGGCTATCTGGTGAGCGTGCTGCTGGTGATGCTCTCCCAGCTGCTGATGTTTGCCGTGCTGGTCTATCTGCCGTTGCAGATGCAGTGGCAGAAGGGGATGAGCGCCAGCGAGAGCGGCGCCATCATGGTTATCTTCATGATTTGCATCACTGCCGGCGCCTTTGTCGGTGGCAAGCTGATTGGCCGTACCGGTCACTACAAGAGCTTTGTCGCGGTGGGCTTTGGCCTCGCGGCGGTGGCGCTCTGGCAGATCCACTTCGATGCCTGGGTCAGGCTGGCGCTCGGGTTTGCCGGTATTGGTCTGGGTCTGGTGCTGCCCGCCCTCTCGGTAGTAGTGCAAAATGCCCTGCCACGGCAGGATCGCGGCATCGGCATGTCGCTGTTCAACTTCGGACGGGAGCTCGGCGGTGCCGTCGGCGTGGCCATTTGCTCCATGCTGTTCCACTTCCGCCTGCCAGCCGGCAGTGATGGCGATCTGAGCCGGCTCGCGCCCGATCTGCTGGCCCCGGGCTTCAGCGCGACCTATATCGGCATGGCACTGATCGCCACGCTGGCGCTGCTCATCACCCTGTTGGCGTTGAAGCGCCATGAGCTGGCCTCCATCAGCGCCTGATTTGGCCTGCGCCGACATTGGCTCACCATAGATAGCATCAGGGCTCCCCGCGGGGAGCCCTGATTGTTATTTGGTGAACAGAGTGGCTGCTGCCATCAAGCCGAACGCGGCTTACTCCTGCGCCGGGCTCTCCTTGCCCGCCAGTTGGCTCAGCCAGGCGAAGCGGCGATTGGCCTCCTGCTCCGCCTCTTCATAGAGCTGGCTGGCCACCTCAGGCAGCTGGCGCTCCAGCCGCTGGAAGCGGGGCTCGTGGCGCAAGGTCTCGGCCAGCGAGGCATTGGGTGCCCGCGAGTCGAGTGCCAGCGGCAATTTACCCTCGTCAGCGCGGCGCGGATCGAAGCGGTAGAGCGGCCAGAAGCCGGTGGCAGTCAGCTGCTTCATCTGCTCGTGGCTCTCGGCCATGTCGTAGCCATGCTCCTCGCAGGGGCTGTAGGCGATGATGAGCGACGGCCCCGGATAGGCTTCCGCCTCCTGAATCGCCTTCACAGTCTGGTTCATCTGGGCGCCGAGGGAGATCTGCGCCACATAGACGTGGCCATACATCATCACGCTGGCCCCGAGATCCTTGCGTGCCTTGCGTTTGCCCTGCTCGCCAAACTTGGTGATGGCACCGAGTGGCGTCGCCTTCGACTGCTGGCCGCCGGTGTTGGAGTAGCACTGGGTGTCGAGCACCAGCACATTGATGTTCTCCCCCAGACTCAGCACATGGTCGAGCCCGCCAAAACCGATGTCGTAGGCCCAGCCATCGCCGCCGATGAGCCAGACCGATTTTTCCACCAGATAGTCCGCATCGCGAGCCAGCTCTTGGGCTGCCGGGGTCTGGCTCTCCTGCAGCAGCGCTCGCAACTGCTGGATATGGGCCCGCTGCTCGGAAACCGGCAGGGTGGCATCGCCGAGCGCCTCGCGCAGCGCTGCCGGTATGGTGTCGCCGAGGCTCGCCAGCAGACGGCGCACCCGCTCCCTGTGCTGATCGACGGTGAGACGGAAGCCCAGTCCGAACTCGGCGTTGTCTTCAAACAACGAGTTGGCCCAGGCCGGCCCGCGCCCGTCGGCGTTGGTGGTGTAGGGGGTGGTAGGCAGGTTGCCGCCATAAATGGACGAGCAGCCGGTGGCGTTGGCAATCAGCAGCCGATCGCCATAGAGCTGGGTCAACAGCTTGATATAGGGGGTCTCGCCACAGCCGGAGCAGGCGCCCGAGTATTCAAACAGCGGCGAGATGAGCTGGGAGGTGCGGATGTCGATGCGCTCCAGCTGCTCGGCGCTGCGCTCTGGCAGGTCGAGGAAGAAGTCGTAGTTGGCCTTCTGCTCGTCGAGGTGATCGAGGCGCGAAGCCATATTGATCGCCTTGCGATCCGGGTTGCTGCGATCCTTGGCCGGGCACACCTCGACGCAGAGATTGCAGCCGGTGCAATCCTCCGGCGCCACCTGCAGCACGTACTGCTGGCCGCGCATGTCACGGGATTTCACATCCAGCGCATCCAGGGTAGCGGGAGCAGCGGCCAGCGCATCCGGTTCCACCACCTTGGCGCGAATGGCCGAGTGGGGACAGGCGGCGACACAGTAGTTGCACTGGGTACAGAGCTCCGCCTCCCAGATGGGGATCTCCTTGGCGATATTGCGCTTCTCCCAGCGGGTGGTGCCGACCGGCCAAGTGCCATCCGGCGGGAAGGCGGAGACCGGCAGGCTGTCACCCAGTCCCGCCAGCATGGCGGCGGTGACGGTCTGGACAAAATCGGGGGCCTTGGCCGAAACCACCGGTGGGCGCGGGCGGCTGGCGGGATCCAGTTCGCCAAGTGGCACCCGGGTCAGGGCGGCGCAGGTTGCCTCCAGTGCCTGCCAGTTGCGTTCGACTAGCGTCTGCCCCTTGCTGCCATAGCTGGTGGCGATGGCCTGCTTCAGCAGGCTGGTCGCCTCTGCAGGGGGAATGATGGCGCTGAGCTGGAAGAAGGCCATCTGCATCACGGTATTGATGCGGTTGCCGAGCTGGCAGTCGCGGGCAATTTTGGCGGCGTTGATGATGTAGAAACGCGCCTCTTTCTCGCGCAGGGCGTGCTGTACCTCGCTGGGGAGACGTTGCCAGATCTCCGCTTCGCTGTAGGGGGTGTTGAGCAGGAAGATGCCGCCCGCTTTCAAGCGTTCCGCCATCCGGTACTTGTCGACAAACTGCCACTGATGGCAGCCGATAAAGTCCGCCTCTTCCACCAGATAGGCCGATTGCAGCGGCCGCTCGCCCACCCGCAGGTGAGAGACGGTGAGGCCGCCCGCCTTCTTGGAGTCGTAGACGAAATAGCCCTGCGGATAGAGGTCGGTGTGGTTGCCGAGGATCTTGATGCTGTTCTTGGCCGCCGAGACGGTGCCATCGCTGCCAAGGCCGTAGAACAGTGCCTCCAGCTTGTGCTGGTTGCCAAGGTCGGAACTCGAATAATCGAGGGCCGGCAGCGGCAGGGAGAGGCCGGTGACGTCGTCGAAGATGCCGACGGTGAAGCGCGGCCTTGGGTTATCCAGGGCCAGCTCATCGAAGATGGCCTGCACGCAGGCCGGGTTGAACTCCTTGGAGGAGAGGCCGTAGCGCCCGCCGATGACCCGCGGCAGGCTGGTTCTTTCTCCCCGACTGACCGCCTCGGCCAGCGCACTCATCACGTCCAGATAGAGGGGCTCGGCCTGGGCGCCTGGCTCCTTGGTGCGATCCAGTACCGCAATCTTGCGGGCGCTCTGCGGAATGACCGCCAGCAGGTGCGCGGCCGAGAAGGGGCGGTAGAGGCGTACTTTCACCAGCCCCACCTTCTCGCCCTGTTCAATCAGCCGTGCGATCACCTCCTCGCAGGTGCCGATGGCGGAACCCATTAGCACCAGCACCCGCTCGGCCTCTGGGTGACCCACGTATTCGAACGGCCGGTAGTGGCGGCCGGTGCGCTCACCGAAGGCGTCCATCGCCTCGCTCACATGGCGATACGCATCGTCATACCAGGGGTTGGTGGCCTCCCGGCACTGGAAATAGGTGTCCGGGTTGGCGGCGGTACCGCGAATGACCGGCTTGTCTGGGGTCAGCGCCCGCTCCCGATGGGCACGGATCGCCTCGGCGGGCAGCAGGGCGCGCAGGGTGTCGTCATCGAGCGGCACTATCTTGGCGATCTCGTGGGAGGTGCGAAAGCCGTCGAAGAAGTGGATGAAGGGGAGCCGGCTGTTGAGGCTGGCTACCTGGGCGATCAGGGCAAAGTCCTGGGCCTCCTGCACATTGCTGGCGCAGAGCAGGGCGCAGCCGGTCTGGCGTACCGCCATCACGTCCGAGTGATCGCCGAAAATCGACAGGGCATGGGTCGCCACGGTGCGCGCCGCCACGTGCAGCACGAAGGGGATGAGCTGACCCGCCAACTTGTAGAGGTTGGGGATCATCAGCAGCAAGCCCTGAGACGAGGTAAACGAGGTCGCCAGGGCACCGGTCTGCAGTGCGCCGTGGACGGTGGCAATGGCGCCCCCTTCCGACTGCATCTCCACCACGCGAGGCACGTCGCCCCACAGGTTCAGGCCCCGCTCGCTCGACCAGGCGGACGCCTGCTCAGCCATGGCCGAGCTGGGGGTGATGGGGTAGATGGCGATGACTTCGCTGGTGCGGTACGCCACCGAGGCGACTGCGTTATTCCCGTCTGTGGTGATCATCTGTTTTCCACTTTGCTATGCCAGTTTGAAGGCCGATAGTTGCATCGGCAATGGATAGGTCGCAGGCATAGTAAGAGGGGCAATGAGAGCGTATCAAACGGGATAAATAATCAATTAATAAGTCAGTAATAGTGGTTAATTTAATCCCGCCGAGTGGGTGCGTGATTTTCTGCTGGTAGCCGGTGGGGTGGCGATTGACGGGCCATTGCTTTGGCCCGTCAGCACGGGGTTAACCCTGCTCCACTTGCAGCCAGATGGCGCACTGATAAGGGGCGAAGTGTGGCAGTGGTTCGCTTGGGTAATTGGCCAGCAGCAACCGCATCTTGTTTGTCACCTTGTCGAAGTGGGGCATCGGCAAGGGGTTCGCCGTGAGATTGGCGAGCAGCAGCAGGGTGTGTCGCTCTCCGCTGGCCGGATCCTGCCAGTGGCGGCGATAGCTGATGCGCTCGGGATCATCCCCATCCAGCAGCTCGAAATTGCCGTGGCGAATGACCGGGTGAGCCTTGCGCAGGGCGATGAGCTGGCGATAGCAGTGAAACGGCGAGTCGGGGCGGGCCAGCTGCTCGTCAGCATTTATCTCGACGTGGTTGGCATTGATGGCAATCCAGGGCGTGGTGGTGCTGAAACCGGCGTGGGGGCCAGCGTCCCACTGCATCGGGGTGCGGGCATTGTCGCGGCCGATGGCATCGAGCCGCCGACTCAGCTCGGCAGGATCCAGCCCCGATTGGCTGGCGCGGTAGTTGAGCGCCTCCACATCGCGCAGCTCGCCCGGCTGCCAGTGGCGGTTGGTCATAGCCAGCTCCTCCCCCTGATAAATGAAGGGAGTGCCCTGCATCATATGCAGCACCATGGCCCATAGCTTGGCGCTGGTTTCACGCCACTCTGGCCTGTCATCGCCAAAGCGTGATACGGCGCGGGGCAGGTCGTGGTTGCCGAGAAACAGGCTGTTCCAGCCACGCCCGTGTAGCCCTTGCTGGTAGCGGGCCATGGCTCGCTTGAAGGCGAGGGGATCGAAGCGGGATGACCACTTGTCACTGCCCAGCCCCAGATGCTCGAAGTTGAACACCATGCTGAACTCGCTGCCATCTATGCTGGAGTAGCGCTGCATATGGGCGAGATCGGCTCCCCAGGTCTCCCCCACCGTAATGATCCCCTTGCCGCCGAAGCTCGCGGCATTGAGCTCGCGGATATAGTCGTGCAGGTGCGGGCCGTTGCTCATGGCCAGTCGGTCCCACTCTTTGCTCACCATGTCGATCACATCGAAGCGAAACCCTTTGATCCCTTTGCCCAGCCAGAAGTTGATCACCTCTGCCATTTCGGCACGCACCGCCGGGTTGTCCCAGTCCAGATCGGCCTGACTCACATCGAAGTTGTGCAGGTAGTAGCGATCAAGCGCTGGCACATACTGCCAGCCGCTGCCGCCAAAAATCGAGGTAATGGGGTGAGCATCGACAAAGGCTTGATCCCGGAATACGTAGTAGTCCTGATAACGGGGATCACCGGCCAGCGCCTTCACAAACAACTCATGCTCGGTGGAGGTATGGTTGGCGACGATATCCATCATGATGCCGATGCCGTGAGTGGCCGCTTCGGCTATCAGCTGCTCCATCTCGGCCAGGGTGCCGAAGGCGGGGTCGATGGCTCGGTAGTCCGCCACGTCATAGCCGTTGTCCCGCTTGGGGGAGCGATAGATGGGGGTGAGCCACAGCATATCGACCCCCAGGGTGGCCAGATAACCGAGGCGCTGACGGATGCCGTTGATATCGCCCATGCCGTCGCCATCGCTGTCCTGAAAGCTCATGGGGTAGATCTGGTAAATAACGCGGCTCTCGAGGTCGATATCGGGCGTGTGGAGGGGATGCGGGTTCATCAGCGTGGCCGGTTGGGGAGGAGTTATTTCTATCTTACGCAGATGCACGGGCCCTCGACAGGGCAGGGGAAGCCTTGAAAAGGGTTCCATTATTGGCTGATTGCCAAAAGTGAGGGGAGGGTCACAAAGGTGCCATCCCGGGCCACGGCTATGGTCGGGATGACACGGCACTTAGCACTGATACTCTGCAGGAATACAGGTTATTGAGCTGCCTTGACCTGCTCGCTGCGCTGCTCCTGCTGGTGTTCCGCTTGTGCCTCCAGCTCCTTGCCGAGGAAGTAGTTCAGGAAGGTACGGATGACCGCGATGATGGCAAGACGGATCAGCTCCTCCTTGCTCGGCGCGACTGTGGTGGCCAGGATGTCGGCGGCCAGCTGGAACTCCAGCGCCAGAATAAGCCAGCTGCCAAAACAGAGGCGAATGCGCGGAAAGCCGGGTTGGTGATCCCGCACTCTTGCCGCCAGCCAGAGGGTCTTGCCAAGGCCAATGACCACACAGGCGATGGAGATGATCTCCAGCAGCAGCTGGAACAGCTCGACCCCGTGCATCATCCCCTCTTTCAGGCTCGCTATCTCAAACACTCGGGTCACCTCCATGATTCAAAAGAGGACACTATTAACACATCGCTCGGCAATGGCCAAATCCGGCTCAGGCAATCAGTTTGAATTCAATCACATAGAGCGGCGGCATATCGGGGTAGATATCGCGGATCACCTGTTTGAGCTCGGGGAGTGTCATGTTCTCCTGACGGGCGTGCTCGTCGTTCAGTTCATCGAAGGCTACCGCCTTGACCGAGAGCACCTCTATGGTGCCAAAGGGCTGGTGCTCCGGGTTGGTAAACAGCGCCAACCGCTGGCCAGGCTGCCAGTTGGCTTCGCTCTCGTCGCGAATGGTGATGGTTTTGCGGCCCGCCTGAATATCGGCGACGAAGCGGCTGAAGAAGGTGAATTCGGGATGGGTAGACATGGCTCTCTCCTGACAGGGTTAATCGAAATGAGGTGAATGGAAATCAAAGGTCGAGATAGGCGCGCAGCCTGGTCAGATCGGCGATAACAGGGCCATCGCTGCCGTCGGCAACTATGCCCTGTTCGACCAGCTCCTTGAGGGCGCGGCGGTAGACCCGCTCTGTGGTGCCAAAGCGGGCCGCCTCGTGGGCCCGCTTGCGCGATCCCAGCATGGGGGTGCGCTGGCGTTCTCGCCACAGCTCATAGGCGATGTTGTAGGCAATGGGGTGGAGCAGCCGGCTGGTGGTGATCTCCAGGGTATCGAGATAGTCGCTGGCAAGTGCAGCGGCGAAAAAGAGGGTCAACTCAGGTTCTGCCAGCAGCCGCTGGGCCAGCTTGTGGGCACAGATGACTCGGGCGTCCAGCTCGGTCTCGGCCACCACGTTCCACTGCACCGGGGTGGCACTGAAGAACTCCATCTCACCGAAGATCTGGCTGTGACACTCAATCTCGCCGAGCTGGAAGCGGCGGCCAGAGTGTACCGTGCTGTTGAGGGAGACCCGGCCACGTTCGACCAGATAGAGCTGCTCGCTCTGCTCCCCCTGCCGCATGATCAATTCGCCCGGCAGGTAACGGCGCAGAAACAGGGTGCAGGCGTCGAGCGCCGCGGCAAAGCGGGGTTCAAGCTGCTGGAGTTCGGCGTGAAAACGGCCGAGGGGGTAGGGCTGTTGCTGCATGACTTGCCTGTCGCACCGGATGACGAGGGCCATGAGGCTAGCAAGAGTGCGGGCCGGATACCAGCCCGCACGGTGGCGGATGTGCCGCAGTTAACGGTTTGCGCTTTATTGCACCAGAGCGTGGAGGGCGGCGGCGATGGCTTGCTGCTCACCGGCCATCATCGCCTGTTCGGCGCTGGCGTAATCCGCCACCCCTTGTTGCACATCCTGCTCGAATAGCACCACGTTGCAGAGCACGGCGGCGACCCGTACCTTGCGCAGGCGCCCCACGGTCAGCAGGGCTGCGGTCTCCATGTCAGCGCCCAGTACGCCACGGGCATGCCAGTAGCGGCACACCTCCTGCTCATCATCTCGATAGAAGCTGTCGTGGGAGCGTACCAGCCCGTGCCAATGAGGCTGGCTGCTAGTGGCCACATGGTTGAGCAGGGCCGCTTGCAGCCAGATATCGGCGCAGGCGGGGTACTCGGCGGGCAGATAGGCCTGCGAGGCGCCTTCATTGCGTACCGCCCCTTCCACCACGATAAGGTCGCCAAGGCTGATGTCGTGTTGCAGGGCACCGGCGGAGCCGACCCGAATGAGCGAGCGGGCACCGGCTTGCACCAGCTCCTCCAGCGCTATGATGGCTGAGGCGCCGCCGATGCCGGTGCTGCAGACCGTGATGGGCAGCCCCTGATAGCGGCCGTTGATGAGGCGAAATTCCCGGTTTTGCCCCAGCACTTCACACTGTTCGAGCTGGCTGGCGATGCGATCGACCCGGGCCGGGTCGCCGCACAGTACCACCCGCTCGGCAATCTGGTCGGGGCGGCACTGGAGATGGGGTAACAGACTCATGGCTTACAGACCTTGTGGCTGGCGCTTGGCGGCAATCACCCAGAGGCGGGTGCCGTTGGCGGCGATAAACAGCAGGATCAGGTACTCCAGCGACATTGCGTAAACGCCCTGCGCGGCATAGACACCGATGCTGATGATGTTGATGACGACCCAGAGGATCCAGTTCTCCACGTATTTGCGGGTCATCAGGATCTGGGCGACCACCGAGAGCACCGTCATGCTGGCATCCCAGAACGGGAAGGCATCAGGGGAGGGCTCGGGGGTAGCAAGGTTGGCACCAAACAGGTTGAGCAGGGAGACCGAGGTGCGCGCCAGGGTGGCGAAGACTGGGTCGATATAGCGGGTCAGCAGGGCGATGGCCAGCACGCTCACGGCGGCGGTCACCATCAGTTTGGATTTGCTGAGCCAGCGGATCTGCAGGGTATTCCCCTGATCGTTGGCGGGGCGGGTCCAGGCGTACCAGCCGTAGACGTTGGCGCAGAAGAAGAACAGCTGCAGCATCAACAGTCCGTAGAGCTGGATCTGGAAGAAGATGATGGCAAACAGGCTGACGTTGATCAGACCAAACAGGTAGTTGATGGTCTTCTCCTGACTGGCAAACCAGATGCAGGCCAGCCCGAACAGGGTGCCGATGGCTTCAATCCATGACATGGCATAGCCGCCACCCAGCGGTATGGTCACCAGCGTGTTATTGATGCTGAACAGCTCGAATATGCTCATTTTCTGATCCTTGGGCATGAGGGTTAGTATGCGAGGGCGCCATTCTAAGGGGTGAGGGGGAGGAGGGGCAGGACTTTTGTCCGCCCCGGGCTTGGCCCATATCAAAGAAATCGCCGCTGCTGCCCGGTTATTCCAGCAGTGATGGGTTATGGGGCCCCGGCGGGCCGGACTTTATTGATATGTAGCAAGATGATAGCGCCGTGGCTGTGGTCTGATAGAGTCCACTCTCCGGGAGGAGAATCACGTGATAAAAGGAGGTTGTATTGAATTCCGAGCTTGTCTGGGTGCTCTGTCTGCTGGCTGGCGCCATCTATCTCTTCATGACCAACAAGGTGCGCATGGATGTGGTCGCCCTGTTGATCATTATCCTCTTTGTGCTGAGCGGCACCCTCACCCTGCCGGAGGCGCTGGCGGGCTTTAGCGATCCCAACGTTATCCTGATTGCCGCCCTGTTTGTGGTGGGTGAGGGGCTGGTGCGCACCGGCATCGCCTATCAGGTGGGGGATGCATTGGTGAAGGTGGCGGGTAGCAGCGAGACCAAGCTGCTGGTGCTGCTGATGGTGGCGGTGGCGAGTCTGGGAGCTGTGATGAGCAGCACCGGGGTGGTCGCCATCTTTATCCCGGTGGTGCTGAGTGTGGCGAACCGGATGGGGATCCCGGCCGGTCGCCTGATGATGCCCCTCGGCTTTGCCGGGCTGATCAGCGGCATGATGACGCTGGTGGCCACGCCCCCCAACATGGTGGTCAACAGCGAGCTGATGCGCCACGGCATACATGGTTTCGGGTTTTTCGATTTCACCCCCATGGGCGTGCTGATCCTGGGGCTGGGCATCCTCTACATGCTGCTGGTGCGCGGCTCCTTGGTGGGCGAGGGAGAAGAGGGCAAAGGCAAGCCGACCGGGCGCCGCACCCTGCGCGATCTGATCCGAGACTACCGATTGGCCGGTCGGGCCCGTCGTCTGGCGCTGCGGCCTGACTCCCCGCTGATTGGTCACACCCTGGACGAGCTGCAACTGCGCGCCCGTTATGGTGCCCACGTCATCGGGGTGGAGCGCTGGCGCAAGTTTCGCCGGGTGATGGTGCCGGTGTCCGGGATCAGTGAGTTCCAGGCCAAGGATGTGCTGCTGATCGACATGTCAGACCCTGAGGTGGATGTGCGGGCGTTTTGCACCGAGGCGCGGCTTGAACCCATGATCCTGCGCGGGGAGTATTTCTCCGATCAGGCGCGGGAGGTAGGGATGGCCGAGGTGTCGCTGATCCCTGAGTCCAAGCTGCTGGGTAAAAGCGTGCGTGAGGTGACCTTCCGCTCCAGCTATGGCCTGAGCGTGGTGGGGCTGCGCCGCGACGGTGAGGCACTGGCAGGCAAGCTGGTGGATGAGCCGCTGCAGATGGGCGACACCCTGCTGGTGGTAGGGAACTGGAGCCACATCAGACAATTGCAGACCCATAGCCGCGACTTTCTGCTGATGGGGCTGCCCGCCGAAGTGGACGAGATGGCCCCCGCCCGCAGTCAGGCCATTCATGCCCTCTTCTGTCTTGGAGTGATGATCCTGCTGATGGTGACCGATCCGGTGCCCAACGTGATTGCCGCGCTGATCGCCTGTCTGCTGATGGGCAAGTTTCGCTGCATCGATATGGAGAGTGCCTACAAGTCGATCCACTGGCCGACCCTGATCCTCATCGTCGGTATGCTCCCCTTTGCGCTGGCGCTGCAAAAAACCGGCGGGGTGGATCTGATCGTCGGTGGTCTGATCAATGCGGTAGGGGAGATGGGGCCAAGGGTAATGCTGGCCAGCCTGTTTGCCCTATGCGCGGTGATCGGGCTCTTTATCTCCAACACCGCCACCGCAGTGCTGATGGCGCCCATTGCGCTGGGTACGGCCCAGCAGATGGGGGTATCGCCCTATCCGTTTGCCATGACCATTGCCATTGCCGCCTCGGCCGCTTTTATGACGCCGGTCTCGTCACCGGTGAATACCCTGGTACTGGGGCCGGGCAACTACAAGTTTGCCGATTTTATCCGTATCGGGGTGCCATTCACCCTGTTGGTGATGGCGGTCAGCGTGGTAGCGATCCCCTGGTTCTTCCCGTTCTGATAACCGGGATGATGAATCTGTGCACCAGCGGCCTGCGGGCCGCTTTTTTGTGGCCGGGAGACAAGAGTGGCAAGGCGTGCTCGGAATCAGTGAAGAGTGAGATGGACGGGAATTAACGTGGAGATGGGTTAATAGAGGAGCGAGAGAAAAACTGGGGAGAGGCAAATTTCAGATACAAAAAAACCAGCATGAGCTGGTCTGTTTGGTACTGCTATTAATGGTGCGGAAGGAGAGACTCGAACTCTCACGCCTAGGGCGCCAGAACCTAAATCTGGTGCGTCTACCAATTTCGCCACTTCCGCAATATTAATGGTGGCTATGACGGGATTCGAACCTGTGACCCCCGCATTATGAGTGCGATGCTCTAACCAACTGAGCTACATAGCCGTTTGTTATCGACCACAGATGTGGAAGAGAACAGAAAAATGGCTGGGGTACTAGGATTCGAACCTAGGGATGGCGAGATCAAAACCCGCTGCCTTACCGCTTGGCGATACC